>NZ_JBATLB010000274.1:0-2251 GCF_049669965.1 Muriicola sp.
ACCCAAAACTGAGAGGCAGATAGTACGGCGTGAATGGCTACCCAAACGTAGAAAAAGTAAAGAATCCAGGCATTCAGCAGATTGAACTTCAGGAGGACGGTAAGTCCGGCTAAAATAAAAATAGTGATCAGTAAGGTGGTTTTGATCACTTTTAAAAGCGAGAAACGTGTAAGTGCCTTGGAATAGAAATAAGAACACAGATATGCAACGATCGCTACCCACAAAAAGGCTATTGGAAGGCTTTCTACCCCGAGATCTGATAGGAATAAGGAATTCACTGTAGGTTTTATGATCAGTAAACTGGTAATGATCAAAAACACGTAGAGCTGCATCAGAAAGGAGATCTTAAATTCTCCTTCTCGTATGTTAAATGTTTTTTTTAGGACTTCCTGTAAGATCATTAAGGCAAATGGATCTAATTAACTTTCTTGTAATTTTTTACAGTTTTAAGGGCCGTTTCTACAGGCCTTACTAAATTACGAATGATCTGTTCCCCAGCAGGATCTTCAATTAATGCTACCAGAATATAGCGTCTGTTCTTATCGATCCCCCAAACCAGGACAGAATCTGAATGGTAATTCTTCCAGGATCCAGATTTTCGAAAGATGCGTGCATCCGGGGCAAGGATATTAAGGGTGTTGACAAATTTATGGTGCAAAGCCGGGTTTTCCAGAATATCGAGCATCTGTGAAGATCGCTCTCTTGTGACCAGTTCGCCATTCACTAATAAGTAATAATAACGGCATACCTGGGTGACTGTAGCGGCATGACTCAAATTTTTTAAGGGTTCTCGGTGGGTGTCACCACCTCCACCATAGCGCTTCCCTACCCAAAGTCCACCCCCGGTCTCCTCATCATAGAACTCATATTCGGGATCTGTCATGACGTGTTCAATTTGATCATAACCTACTCTGTCTATCATTCGAGTAGAAGCTGCGTTATCCGATTTGCTTATCATTAACTGCATATCCTTTTTAACCTCCGAAGTTTCCTTTAGGTCGCCTTTTTCTATAGCATCCATGGCAGCCAGTAAAATGGCAATTTTTGGAAGACTTGCGGCATACATCATATGGTTGCCGTTGATCCTCGCAAAAGCCACCTTGTTTGGATCCCTGAGATCTACAACCCCAACGGCCATTCGTTTAGAGTCTATCAACTTTTTCCACTTTGGATTTTTCATAAGTTGATTTTCAAGACTTATTTGCAATTTGGTGTCTACCAAAGAGCGCAAAGGTTTTATCTGATCATTGGGAACAGATAAGGGAAGCTCTTCTTGTGCAAGGAGCATTCCGTGCCAAAGTAAAAGAAGGGTAATTGTGATAACGCTGGTTTTCATAAATTGTTTAACTAATAAGTACGCAAAATTATTTCAATTAACAATAGTATTGCTGTTAATTTTTAGATGGGATCAACAAGGTTAAAACCAATAAAATAAGGCGATTCCCGGCGACAACAGCTATAAATGTGTTAAAAAATCAATACCTTTAAGCTTTTAAAAGTGCTACAGATATTTTTAATGTATTTCACACTTTTTGGTATAATATTCCATACTACAGACTTAATAACATCAAATGGTTCAAATTAGTGCGCTGGTAGTCTTCAAAAAACTCCTAATTCATGAGCTTGTCATTGAACCTAAAAGGGTAAAAGCCACTTATGCCGTCATAAAAAAAGATGGAAGTGAAGTGAGCAATCAGTTGATCTACTCCTACAATTCCTCCTATTTCGATACAAATAATCCTAAGGACGTCAATCTGGCTTCCATGATGGTGGCGCAAGTAGCCTTGAATTACGGCCTTTTTTTTGAAGAAATTGTCTTTGATGGCTTGTTCGACCATACGGATCAGCGCTTTCTTAAGGATATGATGGAAAATACGTCCAGGGAGATCCTGGTGTTAAAATTTTACGGGAAGAATGAATTCCTGAAGCCACCCTATAATACACTGGAAGTGGCAACTAAATCCGAATATACCGCTGCGAAGATACAATTTGTCAATTCTGATTATCAAAACCTATCGCTCCTTAAATCCGAGAATTCCGTAAAAAATGACGAGTATATTATCCTAAGCAGTGGTGGAAAGGATAGCTTACTAACGTATGGGCTTATAAAAGAAATAGGAATACCTCATCCGGTATTTATCAATGAAGCCGGCCGGCACTGGTTCACGGCTGTCAATGCCTACGATCACTATGAAAAAATAGAACCCAATACGGTGAAGCCCTGGTGTAATAGTGACAGGCTATTTAACTG
>NZ_JBATLB010000275.1:0-1524 GCF_049669965.1 Muriicola sp.
CGAGCCTTTTTCATAGTCTCTTTGTCATCAAAACGTTATCTTAACAAGAGAAAAAAAATCATGAAAGAAACAATAGCAGATATACTGGGAATTATTTTTAGAATTATCGTAGGGATCAACATACTGGGAGTTTGTTTAATCATATACATCTTGTGTGTAGATTATTTCCATTTAAAAAAAATAAAACAGAAGGAATGAAAATTAAATGAGAGCGTAAATGTAGCAAGACGTCTAAGTAAAGGCATATTATACCAAAAGAGTCTACTACTCTCCCTTCACAATAATTATCGGAATCTATTGGGCCTGGAAGAGGGGTCGGGGGTAGGTTAAGATTGGTTCAATTCATTCTAATAATGTTACTCCATCATTTTTACTAGTTTATTCGCACAGCAAATCTGTCGGGAATGTCTACTTGTGCAAACTTTCTTTTGCCCAGCTAAATGCTTTCGGAAAAAAACCCGGCTCTAAAATTAGAACCGGATTTTTTATTTATATACTACTGTCCGAGATTAATCTAGCCACTTACTGCTAATATAAGCCGTGGAACTGCTTATCTTGCCCTCATCATTAAAGTCGTGTACATACATGGCGGGCATCACTATTTCTGTGTCATCAGATTTACGGGTGAGGCGAATATTCCACCAACTTTGTACGGTCTTGCCATCGCGGAGATCATATTCCAGATAGTCCGGATAACCAACTACATCAATAGAAGTTACCGTAAATTTATCCATCATGTCCTTAAGGTTGGCCTTAGACTCTTCCATGGTCATAGATTCGTCCCTTGGCATTTCGATATTTCTAAAACGGGCTTTTTCGTCAAAATAGCTATAGGCCTTTTCCATATCCCCGTGTTCAAAAGCGTGCATCATACGCCGTACGTTATTGATATAGTCGTGGTGGTTGTAGATAGTGCCGTTCTTACGATCCTCAAAACTCTCCCCTACTTCGCGATATACGGCATCGTTATGATAGCTGAGCGCCATGTCAATTAAACCGTCCTTAAAGCGGTACATACGGTGTACTGGCATGTCTATTTTAACTCCTGTGGTGTTGTGTACCCCTTTGAGCTGATCCCAGGTCTGTACCCACATCTGTCCGTCCTTGTATTCCAGTGCGTCGGCGTAAGTACCCTGAGTAGGGTTAAGGCTGAGATAGGCCATATTTTCTTTCCACCATTTGGCCCCACCTGCGTAATTGGCTTTGGTGTTGCCTTTAGCATCCTTGTTGGTGCCAGAGCCATTAAAGGCTTTAAAGTCATCGTGCAGGTAGGAAGCCACTGCGGCGCTGTCCCCGGCTACCCAGGCGGCTTGCATGGCATTCACCGCGGCAAGGGCCTCATGTTCTTTGTAAATGGTTCCGTTTTTTTCTTTTTGGCCGTAGGCCGTCATTAGGCCCAAAGCAAGGGCCAAAAGCGTTACTTTTTTCATTTTAAATGGTTTTTGGTTGGTCAATAATTAAACTAAGAAAAGGTAAGAAATAAATTTTAATAAATTGAAATAAAGCCAATTACGCAGGTGGGGC
>NZ_JBATLB010000276.1:0-2983 GCF_049669965.1 Muriicola sp.
TTCAAAAGTTGGGCTAAATAACCTGCCAACCCAAAGGAAAATAAGAGCTCCAAAAATAGCAAAGGGCGTTCCTAAAAGGATGGAAAGAGGCAGAGACCAGCTTTCATACTGCGCAGAAAGGATCAGAAACACGAATACCAACGAGAATGTAAGAATAATACCTAAAGAACCTGATGCTTTCTTTTCCTGAAATGACATAGCATTCCAGCTGTAACTCATATCTGAAGGCAATACCTCGGCGGCAACTTCTTCCAAAGCATTCATGGCCTGTACAGAACTATATCCAGGGGTAGGTCCTCCTGTTACCTCAACAGATCGGTACAAATTAAATCTATTTGTATAATCTGGCCCTGAAATAGGCCTTACGGTTGCAATGGTGGCTAATGGCACCATATTTCCCTTATTATTTTTTACAAAGAAATTATTGATTTGTCTTTCATCAACCCGATATTGAGGTTCTGCCTGGATATAGGTTTTGTATAGGCGTCCAAACCTTGTGAAATCGTTTACATAAGCGCCACCCATAAATGCGCCAACAGTAGTGTATAAATCCTTTAGGGAAACACCAAGTTTAAGTGCTTTTTCTTTATCTATTTCCATGAATCGTTGTGGTACATTGGCCTGGAAAGTAGTGAATGCACTTCCAATTTCAGGTCGTGAATTTGCCGCTTGAATAAATTTCATGGTATTTTCCGCCAGGTAAGCGGGTGTATTTCCAGCCCGATCCTGTATCATAATACTAAAACCTGAGCCGTTCCCCAAACCTGGAATAGCGGGTGGGCCAAAAGAAATTGCCTGGGCACCTTTTATTTTTTCCGAGAGCTTTTGGTTGATTTCAATTATCATATCTTTGGCAGTACGGTCTCTTTCCCCCCAATCAACTAAAGAAACAAACATGGACCCGGTATTCGGAATCATCGATCCACTTAGCATGCTATATCCGGTAGCATTTAATACATATTTGACTTCAGGGTATTCCAAAAGGATCTCTTCAATTTCACTTGAAATAACTACAGTTCTTTGTAATGAAGCTGCATTTGGTAATTGAATGTTCACAAAGAAGTAACCCATGTCTTCTTCCGGAATAAATCCTCCGGGCACCAATTTGCCAAATATGCCAGCGCCTATAGTTAATATGACAATGAATACCACACCTCTTTTAAGTTTTCTGGATACCACATTGGTAAGACTCATGTAGGCATCTGTGGTCTTGTCCATTCCTTTATTGAATTTAGCAAAAAACCAACCTAACGCCCCGTTGTAGGGAACCGGTTTTTTCAGGAGAATGGAGCAAAGCGCGGGACTAAGAGTAAGGGCATTTACGGAAGAAACTAGTACCGATACGACAATGGTAATCGCAAATTGCTGGTACAAAATACCTGTAATACCTGCCATTCCTGCCACCGGGATAAACACGGCAACTAACACCAGGGTTGTGGCAATCACCGGGGCGGTAACTTTCTTCATCGCATCAATAGTTGCCTCGCGTGCACTCATTCCTTTATCTATATTCACCTGAACAGCTTCAACTACTACAATAGCGTCATCTACTACAATCCCGATAGCAAGTACAAGCCCCAGAAGTGAAAGCACGTTAATAGTGAAACCAAGCATGGGAAAAAACATAAAGGTTCCAATCAGGGAAACCGGAATTGCGAGGGTAGGAATGAGAGTAGCTCTCCAGTCTTGGATAAAAACAAAAACAACAAATATGACCAGCACTAGGGCTATAATTAGTGTAATGACAATATCTCTTATTCCTGCCGTAATAGGTAAAGTAGTATCAAGCCCAACTTCATATTTTAGACTTTCAGGAAAGTCTTTTGCAAGCTGGTCCATTTCTGTAATTATGTTTTGGGCAAGTTCAACTGCATTTGATCCCGGAGCCTGATACAACGCAATGAGAGCACAGGTTTGCTGGTTAAAACGAGGAACCATATTGTACGTTTCCACGCCCAGGTTTACAGTGGCAATATCTCCGATTTTTACCTGTGAACCATCAGGATGGGTCCTTACAACTATGTCTTCAAATGCTTCAGCCGAGTTAAATCGTTCAGGCAAACGAACGGTATAAGTAAATTCCGTACCCGGTGGTGCAGGCTCATCGCCAAACTTACCTCCCGGAACCACAACGTTCTGTTCATTGATTGCTGTTAGCATCTCAGGTACAGTAATACCCATTTTCGACAGCTTATCGGGTTTCACCCAAATTCTCATGGAGTAGTCTGCAGCGCCCAGCACATCAACTCTTCCAATTCCTTTTACACGTGCCAGCTGGTCTTTTATATTAATTAGCGCATAGTTGCCCAAAAAATCCTGATCATATCTTCCATCGGATGTCAAGGCTATAGCCATCATTATATTCGGCAACGATTTTTTCGTAGTAACACCATATTTTGTGACATCCTGCGGTAGTTTTGCCGAGGCGGCTGAAACCCTGTTTTGAGAGAGAACTGTATTCATGTCCGGATCGGTACCTACGTCAAATGATATTTGAATGACCATACTACCATCATTTGCATTGCTCGATTTCATGTAAAGCATATTGTCCACACCGTTGATCTCCTGCTCCAATGGCGTGGCAACAGATTCTTCTACCGTGATAGCATTGGCTCCGGTGTAATTTGCTCTCACCTCCACAATTGGCGGTGTTAAACTTGGGTATTGTTCTATTGGAAGATCAATTAATGAGACCGCTCCAACAATAACGATCACAATAGCTATTACCATAGCTACAATAGGTCTGCGAACAAAGAAGTTACCTGAGTTTTCAGTCATAGTTTAATTAATTTTCAGTAGATTGACTTTTAAACTCTGTAAGTATTGGTTTAATTTCCATGCCAGTTGAAACTTTTTGTAAACCATCAATTACGACTTGTTCATTTTCTTTTAATCCTTCGGTGATCAGCCATAGGTCGTCAATCCTTCCACCAGTTTGGACCGGTCTTGATTTAACAATATTGTCTTCGCCTACAACATATAC
>NZ_JBATLB010000277.1:0-2284 GCF_049669965.1 Muriicola sp.
TATCCTGAAACAGATACGAAAGACATTTGGGTGCTGTTAAAGCCATCAGACAACAAATACTACCCGCAGTCCGACTATACTAATACGTCCTATAAGGAAAATGGCAAATGGCAGGTAGTGACCAGATTTGGGGGTGACCAGGGTGAGACGGTTGATCTGGTGGTTTATGAAACAGATGCTGCGGCTTCGCAGTCCTTTAGTGAGACCATAGCCAGCTGGAAAGCTGCCAATAACTATGTGGGGTTAACTATGGAAGAAATACCGGTCGGTGCTACGGAAATTGAAAGAATACAAGTAAGCTTAGCAGGGAATTGCCGGGGAATCCACTAACCATAGAAGTTTTTATTTCCATAATAAGATAAACAGTTCCAGGGAAGGTGCTAATTATTCTATTTGACATAATATAAATTATAGTACAAATGTATTGCGTGCAGTTTCCGTATAGCTGTGCTATTTTATATAATTGTAGATATGATTGCCTTTAGGCTCATATCGTCAACAATTATGTAAAAGGAAATCGCAGAATAAAGATTAGCTGTTAAGCAAATCTTTTTCAAGATTCATGAACACCTTAATAATAAAATAACTAGTGGTGAATAAACCAACACGCTATACTTAAATTAATGTTCCACATTCGTAAGCTATAATTATTCACCTCATTTTATTTTTTTTCTATGGGTGTTCATGAATGCTTTGCATTTCTATATTATATAAAATATCCCTCACGTTTATAGCTTTTAAGCGAATTATGAACGGGGTTATTAAACTTGTTCATCGGTATGCTGCGAATGGCGAAATATTTTTTTTGTACCTATAATTTGTCGTTAAGTAAAATAGCCGCTTGGGCAACCACATCAGCCTGCGCTCGGCCAACGCCATTTAAAAGCTAACCTTTTTGGTTTCTTTAAAATTTCCGTATTCGTGGAAATGTGTGCAAGATTTTTTTCTACGACATTCTCGTCAACTTGCTGTAAGAGTACAAAATTACTCTGCGAGATAATTTCTGTACACTTACTAACCTCTTATATTGTTTGTAGCTTTTCTTTAGGCACTTCTTACATTATGTCAAATAGAGCTAGTAGTCCCTCCCTTAAAATATTTAGATAAAGAAAACGAACCAAAAGAATAGGCACTTTTTCTGATGTATTTTTGGCTGCACCAAAACCATCACTGTTTTCTAAATTTTCTCCAAGGCTTCGAAAATTCTTTACAAAAACAGTTCTAATACTGCAGAAAAAGATCTTCCTGAACAACGATCCTTTATAAAAAATGGAATCGAAGAATCAATGGATTCTGAGATTCACGAATACCTTATTATAAAATAAGAATCACATGAGTAATTATGTCAAAGCCGTTTAACTGGAATAGTACTTAACGGCGGTAGGTCATAATTCTTTATGCAGTTTGTAAGGTAACTAATTGTATCTATCTAAATTCCTCATTTAAATAGATTAGGCAAGAGTTATACTAAAGAATAGTTATCTTCATTTTTGAAAGTACACTTTCAAGTTTTTCAATGAAAAAAATACGAAAATTCGGAACCTTTGCAGGTGTTTTCACCCCTTCATTACTTACCATTTTGGGTGTTATCATGTACATGCGTTTGGGCTGGGTGGTTGGTAATGCCGGATTAATTGGAGCGATTGTTATTATTATTATCGCCCATGTGATTTCAGTAACCACAGGATTGAGCATCTCCTCTGTGGCCACCGACAAGAAAATTGGTGCCGGGGGTGTTTACTATGTACTTTCACGCAGTATGGGCGTCCCTATTGGTGGCTCCATTGGTATTACACTTTACGTGGGTACCGCACTGTCTATTGCTTTGTATTTAATTGGATTTGCCGAAAGTTTCAATGATTTTTTTGACTTTGGTATGACCATTAATGATTTTAGGATCACTGGTACTCTTGCATTGGTTGCACTTACCTTACTTGCTTTAATAAGCACTTCTATAGCCTTAAAAACACAATACATTATTTTAACGGCAATTGCAGTATCTATCGTATCCATCGTTTTGGGAACAAGGGATTTAGTGCCTGAAACAGTTGGTATGGTAGCCACTGAAGGCGCGGTCCCTATGGAAATTATATTTGCTGTATTTTTTCCTGCGGTTACCGGATTTACAGCTGGAATTGCGATGAGTGGTGATCTAAAAGATCCCAAGAAATCTATTCCAACAGGTACCTTATGGGCAATTGGTGTTGGACTTATCGTTTATATATTCCTGGCAGTTTTTATTGCCGTAAGTATCAATTCAGAAACTTTAAAATCGGATTATAAC
>NZ_JBATLB010000278.1:0-5522 GCF_049669965.1 Muriicola sp.
AGTCTTTTTTTTTGGGTAGATCTTCAGATCAATTTGTCCATGAAGAAAGTCAACTGCCGGTTGTGGTTGACCATACAGAATGCCACAATTCACTAAAAATAACGTCAGAAGAAAAAGTTTCCACATACGGAGATGATTCATGGTTCAAATTTAATATTTTGATCTGTTGCAGTTCAATAGAGTAACCGTTAATTTAGACGAATGAATCCCAATCTCTTACAGACCCCCATCACTTACTTAAAAGGAGTTGGGCCAAACCGTGCCCAGGTATTACAGTCGGAGTTGGGGATACAGACCTATGAAGATCTTTTGAGCCATTATCCCAATAGATATATTGACAAGACCAAATACTACAAGATCAATGAATTGGAACGCAATTCTGCCGAGGTTCAGTTAATAGGTAAGATCATTCATCTCAAAACCGTAGAGCAAAAAAGAGGAAAGCGACTTGTGGCCACTTTTGCCGATGAGACGGGCGAAATGGAACTGGTTTGGTTTCGTGGTCAAAAATGGATCAAAGAACAACTTAAGATCAACGTGCCTTATGTGATCTTTGGGAGAACTAACTGGTTCAACGATTCGTTTTCGATGCCACACCCGGAAATGGATCTTCTTACAGATCATGAACAGGGACTTAGAATTACCATGCAGCCCATCTATCCATCTACAGAAAAGTTAAGTAATAAAGGGATCTCCAACAGAGTGCAAAGCAATCTGGTAAAACAGCTTTTTGCCGAAGCAAATGCGAGCTTTCCGGAGACCCTTTCAGATCAGGTCCTGGATGATCTTAAACTTCTCTCAAGAACGGAGGCCTTATTCAATATACACTTCCCAAGGGATCAACATTTACTGGCCAGGGCACAATTCCGATTGAAATTTGAAGAACTCTTTTTTATTCAGTTGCAGCTTATTTCCAAAAAGATACTTCGAAAACAGAAAATAAAAGGTTTTCCATTTTCTGAAGTGGGAGAACATTTTAACACGTTTTACCATCACCATCTACCTTTTGAGTTAACAGCTGCTCAGCAAAAGGTGATCAAGGAAATAAGGGCAGATCTTGGAAGTAATGCACAGATGAATCGTTTATTGCAAGGCGATGTGGGCTCTGGCAAAACTATAGTGGCACTTATGAGCATGCTCCTTGCCTTAGACAACGGCTTTCAGTCTGCCTTAGTGGCCCCCACTGAGATACTTGCCAATCAGCATTTCAATAACCTTCAGGAGATCCTGGGGAGTATGGAAATACGAATAGCACTGCTAACGGGTTCCGTAAAAAAATCGGATCGGAAAGTAATTCACGAACAATTGGAAAATGGCGAACTTCATATCCTTGTAGGAACCCATGCGGTGCTTGAACACAAGGTGCAATTCCGGAATCTGGGACTGGCGATCATAGATGAACAGCACCGTTTTGGGGTGGCACAACGGTCTAAACTATGGCATAAGAATGATATTCCACCTCATATTCTGGTAATGACCGCCACCCCTATTCCCCGCACCCTTGCCATGAGTTTATACGGGGATTTAGACATATCGGTTATAGATGAACTTCCCCCAGGCAGAAAACCCGTAAAAACAGTACACAGATTTGATGCTAACCGACTCAAGGTATTTCGCTTTCTCAAAGATGAGATCCTAAAAGGCAGGCAGGTCTATGTGGTCTATCCTTTAATACAGGAATCCCAGGCCCTGGATTACAAAGATCTGATGGATGGCTATGAGAGTATGGTACGCGAATTTCCCATGCCTCAATACCAGATCTCCATTGTGCATGGGCAAATGAAATCCGAGGATAAGGAATATGAAATGGCCAGATTTGTCAAAGGAGAAACCCAGATCATGGTGGCCACTACGGTCATAGAAGTAGGGGTAAATATCCCAAATGCCACGGTGATGATCATTGAAAGTGCCGAGCGTTTCGGGCTGTCACAGTTACATCAGCTTCGCGGCCGTGTAGGACGCGGAGGCGATCAAAGTTATTGCATCCTAATGACGGGACAAAAGCTTTCCTCAGAGGCCAAGACCAGGCTAGAGACCATGGTAAGGTCTAATGACGGTTTCGAAATAGCCGAAGTTGATCTTAAACTACGAGGTCCGGGCGATCTTATGGGAACCCAGCAAAGCGGACTCCTTCAACTTAAAATCGCAGACATTGTAAAAGACAATGACATCCTTAAAACTGCAAGATATTTTGCCATTCAAATACTCAATGAAGATCCTCAATTGGCCCAAGAAAAAAACAAGACATTACGGAACTCTTATGCCCAATTAGTAAAGCATAAAAACATTTGGAACTACATTAGTTAGCCCAAAAACCACACTGGCTTATCCCGGAAGCTGGTTTGAACGTCGTAATTTTAGCTCAGCCCGATTTCAATTCCAATCCCTAATTTTTAGCTTTGTGCGTTTAGAAAACGCTATTTATGAGTTCAAAGAAAACACTATTTGATAAGGTATGGGATGCCCATGTAGTAAGGAAAATTGAGAATGGGCCCGATGTTCTTTTTATTGACCGCCACTTAGTTCATGAGGTTACAAGCCCCGTAGCTTTCCTTGGGTTAAAGAACAGGAAAAGCAAAGTGCTCTATCCCAATAGGACTTTTGCAACAGCTGACCATAATACACCCACCCGAAATCAACATTTGCCCGTGAAGGACCCTTTGTCTGCCAACCAATTAAAGGCCCTGGAGGAGAACGCTGCGGCAAACGGAGTTCCTTATTGGGGATTGGGCCATGAAAAAAATGGCATCGTGCACGTCATAGGACCAGAAAATGGAATCACCCTACCGGGTGCCACCATAGTATGTGGCGACTCCCATACGTCTACCCATGGAGCATTTGGAGCCATTGCTTTTGGCATTGGGACCTCTGAGGTAGAAATGGTATTGTCAACACAGTGTATCATGCAGCCGAAGGCTAAAAAGATGAGGATCACCATTGATGGTTCCTTAAACAGAGCAGTTACCCCAAAGGATGTAGCTTTATATATCATTTCTCAATTAACTACCTCTGGCGCCACCGGATATTTTGTGGAATATGCCGGCGAGGTCTTCCGAAACATGTCTATGGAAGGAAGAATGACCGTCTGTAATTTGAGTATTGAGATGGGTGCCCGAGGTGGGATGATAGCCCCTGATGATAAAACGTTTGCCTATGTCAAAGGCAGAGAATATACCCCAAAGGGTGCAGCCTGGGATAAAGCCATGGAATACTGGCAATCCCTAAAGACAGACGATGATGCCGTTTTTGATAAAGAAGTGCGTTTTGATGGTAGCACCATTGAGCCCATGATCACCTATGGGACCAATCCAGGGATGGGTATTGGAATTTCCCTTGGGATCCCAACAGCAGAATCTTTGGAAGGTGGGGTAGCAACCTATAAAAAATCATTGGAATACATGAACTTTCATGAGGGAGATGCCATGTTAGGAAAGAAAATAGATTTTGTCTTCCTGGGAAGTTGTACCAATGGCAGAATTGAAGATTTTCGCGCTTTTGCGGAAATAGTTAAAGGCCGTAAAAAAGCCGATCATGTAACTGCCTGGTTGGTGCCCGGTTCACACAGGGTTGAAGAAGCTATAAAAAAGGAAGGGATCCTAGACATTTTACAAGACGCAGGATTTGAATTAAGAGAGCCTGGTTGTTCGGCCTGCCTTGCCATGAATGATGATAAGATTCCGGCAGGAAAATATGCGGTAAGCACTTCTAACAGGAATTTTGAAGGCAGACAAGGACCCGGTTCAAGAACACTATTGGCCAGTCCGTTGGTGGCAGCAGCAGCAGCGATAACAGGGAAGGTAACAGACCCCAGAGAACTGTTACAATTAGAAACAGCATAATTTCCATACGATAATGGCATACGATAAATTCAATATCATTACTAGTACAGCAGTTCCCCTGCCAATAGAAAACGTAGATACGGATCAGATCATCCCTGCGCGTTTTCTCAAGGCAACCGAGCGCAGTGGATTTGGTGATAACCTATTTAGAGATTGGCGCTATCATCCCGATAATTCCCCCAAGGAGCACTTTGTCCTGAACAACCCAATTTACAGCGGTAAGATCCTGGTAGGTGGGAAGAACTTTGGTTCTGGGTCTTCCAGAGAACATGCAGCCTGGGCCATTTATGATTATGGCTTCCGATGCGTGGTTTCGAGCTTCTTTGCCGATATTTTCAGGAACAATTGCCTGAATATTGGGGTGCTTCCGGTTCAAGTAAGTGCAGATTTTCTACAAAAGATCTTTGAGGCGATCGAGGCGAGTCCTAAAGCTGAATTCACCATAGATCTTCCGGCACAAACTATGACTATCAATGCTACGGGGGCAAAAGAAACCTTCGATATCAATCATTATAAAAAAGACAATATGCTCAATGGCTATGACGACATTGACTATTTGTTAAGCATGAAAAGTGAAATTGAAGATTTCGCTAAAAACATGCCTCTGTAAAACCATCGCCATGCCAGATACAGCATCGCCTCCTTCACAGAAGGAAGAACATTTATCATCTACAAAGATGACAGCACCAAAAAGGACCATAGAGATCATGGACACTACCTTACGAGATGGGGAGCAAACCTCAGGGGTGTCTTTTTCCGCTTCGGAAAAATTGACCATGGCCAAGCTACTGTTAGATGAATTAAAGGTCGATAGAATTGAGATTGCTTCGGCCAGGGTTTCTGAAGGCGAATTTCAATCGGTAAAACAGATCTTGGAATGGGCGTACACCAAAGGGTATGAAAACAGGATTGAGGTACTAACCTTTGTAGACAAAGGCCTGTCAATTCAATGGATGAAAGAGACGGGTGCCAAAGTGCAGAATCTTTTAACCAAAGGATCGCTCAATCACCTTACCCACCAGCTTAAGAAGTCGCCCCAGGAGCATTTTACTGAAATTGCCGCCATCATCGAGGAGGCTACAAAAGCTGAAATTATTACGAATGTCTACCTCGAAGACTGGAGTAATGGGATGCGGAATTCTCCGGATTATGTGTATCAGTTCCTCGATTTTTTAGCTTCTCAGCCTGTAAAACGCATATTACTTCCGGACACCCTGGGAGTATTAACCCCCAGAGAGACCGCCCACTATTTGGAAAGTATTATTGCTCGCTATCCGGAAATCCATTTCGATTTTCATGGACATAACGACTATGATCTGAGTGTAGCCAATGCCATGGAAGCATTGAAGGCAGGGTGTCACGGACTTCATTTAACGGTGAACGGAATGGGCGAACGTGCAGGGAATGCACCCTTGGCCAGCGTTGTGGCTGTAATTAATGACTTTATGCCTCAATTAAAGATCAATGTTGAGGAATCCTCCTTGTTTAAAGTAAGTAAGTTGGTTTCGGCATTTACGGGCTTTGGGATTCCTGCGAATAAACCAATTGTAGGCGACAATGTTTTTACACAAACTGCTGGTATACATGCAGATGGAGATAATAAAAATAACCTATACTTCAATGATTTAATGCCTGAGCGTTTTGGCAGAAAGCGAAAATACGCACTGGGGAAGACATCGGGCA
>NZ_JBATLB010000279.1:0-7416 GCF_049669965.1 Muriicola sp.
TGAAATTATCAACATCTAATTCCTGAGCAGCTATCGTCATGGTGCTTCCTGAAATAGAAATATTTACCGTAATGGTCTCCTGATTTTCATCCACAAAGGTTAGGACCCCATCCGCATATACGTAAGTAGTCGTATCTGAATCCATCTGAGAAGGGCAAGGCACTTCTAATCCTGTTCCTCCCGGGTTTACCCCTATTTCAAGATAATTTGTGGCGTCTTCTGTAACCAGTGTAAGATCCTCACGAAAGCTAAGGGAGACCAGATAACATTCGGAAGCACTAAGTTCATTTAATATATCCTGACCAAACTCCTCTTCATCGGAGGCTGTTCCTTCATCTATGGTAAGCGCTGTAAGATCCCATGTTCCAAGAATGGAATTGTCAGGATTGTCGCTCGACTTGTCCGTGGAGCAAGCGCTGATCAATAAGATACCTAAAAGAAAAACAACTGTATTTCGCATATGTAAATAATAATGGGTTATCCTCTCAAAACGAATTAAATAGGGGAAAAGTATAGATAAAAACATAATCTTTGCTCTCCTTAACTAAGATTCCGGGAAGAAGGCGCACCCATAGAGCTATATTTTCTTTGGAAAAAAAATGAAAAAGTAGGAAACAACCATTTGTAATTCAACTTTATAATTGTACATTTGCAGCCCGTTAAACGGGATTGAATTGTTTAATAGTTAAATCAAATAGTAGTGGATACATTGAGCTACAAGACTGTTTCAGCCAATAAGGCTACCGTTCAAAAGCAATGGTTGCTGGTAGATGCAGAAGGACAAACACTTGGAAGACTGGCCTCTAAAGTGGCTATCATGCTAAGGGGAAAGGACAAACCGAATTTCACACCTCATGTAGATTGCGGGGATAACGTTATTGTGATTAATGCCGAAAAAGTGCATCTGTCCGGAAATAAATGGGAAGATAAAACCTATATCCGCCATACGGGATATCCTGGTGGACAGCGCTCTACCACAGCCGCTGAACTGAGGGCTAAAAATCCTGCTACTGTGGTTGAAAAAGCAGTAAAAGGAATGCTTCCTAAGAATAAATTAGGTGCTGAACTTTTTCGTAATCTAAAGGTATACGCCGGAGCAGAACACAACCATGAAGCTCAAAAACCAACAACAATAACTCTAAAGAACCTTAAATAATGGATGTAATACATAAAATAGGCAGAAGAAAGACGGCCGTTGCACGTGTATATATTTCTAAGGGAAAAGGAGCCATCACGATCAATAAAAGAGATCTGACAGAATATTTTCCAACAGCTACTCTTCAGTATAAGGTAAAACAACCTTTTGCCCTTACAAACAATGAAGATGCTTATGATGTAAAGGTAAATGTTTATGGTGGAGGTATTACAGGGCAGGCAGAAGCCATCAGACTTGGAATATCCAGGGCTTTATGTGAAGTAGATGCTGAGCATAGATTGGCTTTAAAACCAGAAGGTCTGTTAACCAGAGATCCAAGGATGGTAGAACGGAAGAAATTCGGACAGAAGAAAGCCCGTAAAAAATTCCAGTTCTCTAAACGTTAAGAGTAATAGAAAAGAGTGCTTTACAGAGCACTTACTATATAGTAACCCAAGTTCATTGAAAGTCCCTCGTCATGGGACAATTAAAATTCTGAAATTTTGCATGTTGGTCGCTCATCGGCTATGGCAAAAATCAGTAACATTTAGTTTAGCATCTAAATGTCCAAGGCTTTCTTTTCTAAGAATACCACTTGGTCATTGCTAATTCATCAGAACGTAAACTAATTAAAATGGCAAAAAAAGTAGAAGTTAAAGAACTTTTAGAAGCGGGTGTACACTTCGGTCACCTAACAAGAAAATGGAATCCCAATATGGCCCCATATATTTATATGGAGCGCAACGGGATCCACGTAATCAATCTTTACAAAACAGCAGCAAAGCTTGAGGAGGCCTCAGAAGCGCTTAAGAAAATTGCCTCTTCCGGCAGGAAAATACTATTTGTAGCTACCAAGAAACAGGCTAAAGACATCGTGGCAGAGAAAGTGGCCAATGTAAACATGCCTTACATCACTGAAAGGTGGCCAGGTGGAATGTTGACCAACTTCGTAACCATCAGAAAAGCCGTTAAAAAAATGGCTTCCATTGATCGTATGAAAAAAGACGGGACCTTCAACACCTTGTCTAAGAAAGAGCGTTTACAAGTAGACCGACTCAGAGCTAAATTGGAAAAAAACCTTGGTTCAATTTCGGAAATGACAAGACTTCCCGGTGCATTATTTATTGTAGACACCATGCGCGAGCACATTGCGGTTAAGGAAGCACAGAAATTGAATATTCCCATCTTTGCGATGGTAGACACCAATTCTGATCCAAGACCTATAGATTATATCATCCCTTCTAACGATGATGCCTCTAAGTCTATTGAAGTGATCTTAACAAAGGTAACCAGCGCCATAGCCGAAGGCTTGACTGAACGCAAGTCAGAAAAGCAGGCAGACAATGAAGGTGAAGAAGTAAAGGCACCAAAAGCTAAAAAGAGAATTTCAGAGGCAGTAGACAAAGAAGGAGTAAAAGAGAGCAAACCAAAAGCAGCTAAAAAAGAGAAAGAAGCTGCAGCAGTTGCTGAAGCGCCTGTAAAAAAAGAAGCTCCTAAAAAAGATAAAAAAGCAGCGGCCGATGATCTTACAAAAGTGGAAGGCATTGGACCAAAGATCTCTGAAGTATTTCAGGAGGCTGGAATAACATCTTTTGCGGAACTGGCAGTTAAAACAGAAGATGATCTTAAGACTATTCTTGCTGGAGCTGGCGCCAGATATGCCTCTAAAAATCCTGCTTCTTGGCCAAAACAAGCAAAAATGGCTGCAGAAGGAAAATGGGATGAATTAAAGGAATGGCAAGACAACACCAAAGCTGGTGTAGAATAAATATAAAAACTATATAAAACTGTATACCGAAATACGGTATCGAAAAAATAAAAGACATGGTAAAAATTACGGCCGCCGATGTTAATACATTAAGAAAAACTACCGGTGCAGGGATGATGGATTGTAAAAACGCTTTAGTGGAAGCTGAAGGGGATTTTGATAAGGCCATAGAGATCCTTCGTAAAAAAGGTCAGAAAGTAGCTGCAAAAAGAGCCGATAGAGATTCTTCGGAAGGAGCTGCGATCGCAAAGGTCAATAACAGCAACACTGAAGGAGTGATCATCTCCCTTAATTGTGAAACAGATTTCGTTGCCAAAAACGATTCTTTTGTAACTCTGGCCAATGAATTGGCCGATTTAGCCTTACAGTACAATGATAAGGACTCCTTATTGGCTGCCAACTTCAACGGAATTTCTGTACAAGAAAAACTTATAGAACAAACCGGTGTGATTGGTGAGAAAATTGAGATAGGCGGATTTAGAAGACTGTCTGCACCTTTTGTTGGATCTTACATTCACGCAGGGAACAAGATCGCTACCTTGGTAGGATTATCTGCTGTTGTTGATGGTGCTGCTGAGGCAGCAAAGGATGTTGCCATGCAGGCCGCCGCTATGAATCCTGTAGCCCTTGACCAGACCGGGGTAGATCAGGAGACCATTGATAAAGAGATAGAGATCGCTAAAGACCAATTAAGACAAGAGGGGAAACCGGAAGCAATGTTAGACAAGATTGCTCAGGGAAAGCTTCAACGTTTCTTTAAGGACAATACTTTAGTTAATCAGGATTTTATCAAAGACAGTAAACAAAGTGTTGCACAGTATGTTAAGTCGGTCGATGCAAAACTTAAAATAACAGCTTTTGAACGTGTTGCCTTGGGGTAACCAAAAAGCAATTTTATTCAATAAGAAACCGTCTTCCATGGGAGGCGGTTTTTTATTTCCCCTATCCTACTTTTTTAACCAGGCTTCTCTAAGTGCTAAAACAGCTGCGGAGGGCGTCTCTTCCACATCCAATGATCTTTCTTTGTAGGTAGGTGTTCCTGCTTTTCCCTTGAGTTCCAGTAATTTCCCGTTGCGATCAACACGCATTGAGATTTCCTTATCTGCGTCCCAGCCAAAACTTTGCCCAACGATACCCCTCATGCTTTCCAATGTAATATCAGTGCCGTTAATATTTTTGATGATATCGCCTCCTTTGGCACCCAAATCTTTAAAAAACGAATTCAATTCCATTCCTTTTCTTATAAAGATGGCATCCAGGTTTGCCGGGTTAGCATCTATATAGGGTTCTTGTCCTAAATAAAAATATGTTCCTGGTTGCTCGGCGAAAGTAACTTCCAGGCCCACTTTTTTCAGGTATTGATCATAAGGAATAGGTTCATTTCCGATAACATGTTGTGCAAAAAAATCTGAGATGTCAGGATAGGTCATAGAAATGATTTCATCGATCAGATCGGGATCATTGAAAGGTGTATTTACATCGTATTTGTTGGAAAGTTCCTTCATTAACCATCGAACGCCTTTTTCACCACCACTTAGTTCTCTGAGTAAAATATCCAGACACATATTGATCAGCGTACCTTTTTCATACACATTAGCATAGTTACTTTTATAGGGCTCTACCAGGATATTCTTGCTCATGGTAGTGAAAGACATGGTGTCCTCATAGCCCTTCGAATTAGAAATCTTATCCATGATCCTGCTATAGAATTCGGCTTCACTAATAAGCCCCTGTTGGATTTGAAAAAGCATTGAGAAATACTCTGTCGTTCCTTCATACATCCACAAATGCATAGACATTTTGGGCTCATTAAAGTCAAAATATTGAATCTCTCGCGAATGGACAGACAAGGGAGTTACAATATGGAAGAACTCATGAGAGACCACATCTACCATAGACTCTTCCAGGGTTTCCCTTGGTATTTGTTGCGGAAATACCACCACAGTAGAACTATGATGTTCCAAAGCGCCAAAACCAGTGGCATCTGTAGCAGACAATTGTGACAGGTAAAGCAGGATGGTATACTGTTTAGTGCCATTGATATCTCCTAAAAAATTCTTTTGCGCCAACATCATAGTTTCCATTTTTGGTTGCAGGTCTTTGGCTTTGAGGCTACCATCTGGAGAATACACGCTTAAGGTTACCGAAATGTCCTTGATCTGAAAAGTCACAGAATTAGGTTGGGCATATAGGATGGGATTGTCTATCACTTCAAAATATCGGTTTGCCACATAGGTGTTCTCACCCTTATTTGAAGATCCGGTGTTTATCCGCTGTAAAGAGGTTGAGGCCTCCAAAGAAGCAGGAGCTCTAATAGTTAAGGTATAAGGTGTTTCTTTTAAACCTTTAAAATAACCCACGAAACCGTGTAAGTTCAATAAGAAATTTTCATCTTTTAGAATATTGGTGCCAGCAGGAGAAAAAACAGGCTCCTCAACTTCCGTTTCTGTGTCAAAGGTGTCATTGACAAAATAGCTGATCTTATCTACTTTTTGCGCGTTTGTAAGTAGCCAACTATTGTCGTCTACCTTGTTTACGGGTAAGATACTTCCGTCGTAATCATAGGCCGTAAGCCCGTCAATATATTTCCCGTAATTATCCTCGCTGTAGGTGCCCGGCACAATCTTGGGAATGTAGAAGTAAGTTTCATTTTCGCTAAACACACCTGGATCTATAGTGACAGATACCCTGTCATCCTGAACCTCCACCAGGTCTATGCTTACAGCAATTGGCTGAGATTCTGCCGAAACAAGGGTCTGGCTTGCCCCACAGCCAAGCAGCAGTAAAACCGGGGACAAAATCAGAAATTTCCTAATCATAAATTCAGAATTTAAGACACAAGATCATAAAATTAAACAAGTATAACAGAAATAAGCCTGAAATATTATAGTTCGATTAATACAAAGTGAAGCCGTTTGGCATCGATTTTTTTAACTATTTTTGTCAGCAAACAAGGACACTCAAATGCCATACAAAAGAATACTTCTAAAGCTCAGCGGGGAAGCCTTAATGGGTGATAAAAAGTACGGAATAGATCCCGTTCGTCTAGCAGAATACGCCGATGAGATAAAGTTGGTGGTAGAAAAGGGCATAGAAGTGGCTATTGTCATTGGCGGCGGCAACATTTTCAGGGGCCTGGCGGCAGCAAGCAATGGCATGGACCGGGTGCAGGGAGACCATATGGGGATGCTTGCAACTGTCATCAATGGACTGGCGCTTCAAAGTGCCCTGGAAGATAAAGGAGTGCAAACCAGATTACAATCGGCCATCATGATCAATGAAGTGGCAGAACCCTTTATCAGAAGACGTGCCATGCGGCATTTAGAAAAGGGACGGGTAGTGATCTTTGGAGGAGGTACTGGAAATCCTTATTTTACCACAGATTCTGCCGCTGTTTTAAGGGCCATAGAGATTGAAGCCGATGTGATCCTTAAAGGAACACGAGTAGATGGCATCTATACGAGTGATCCTGAAATAGATAAAAATGCTACAAAATTTGATACCATCTCTTTCAATGAAGTGCTTAAGAAAGGCCTGAAGGTGATGGATACTACCGCCTTTACCTTGAGTCAGGAAAATGAACTTCCCATAGTGGTCTTCGACATGAATAAAAAAGGAAATCTCCTTAAGATTGTTTCTGGACAAAACATAGGGACGGTTGTAAATCTTTAGTTTTTTAAAAAATTGTGTTACTTTGTTTCTAAATTACTACTATGAACGAAGAGGTTAGTTTTGTTATAGATTCTGCAAAAGAGAGTATGGACGGTGCCATATCGCATCTGGAAAAAGCGTTAGTCAAAATCCGGGCGGGTAAGGCAAGTCCGGCAATGCTTTCTTCTGTAATGGTAGAGTATTACGGCTCTTTAACCCCATTATCACAAGTATCAAACATAAATACTCCGGATGCCCGTACTATCTCTGTACAACCCTGGGAAAAGAACATGCTTCAGGTCATTGAAACGGCTATTATGAATGCAAATCTGGGTTTTAACCCGATGAATAATGGCGATTTTGTGATCATTAATGTACCACCACTCACGGAAGAACGCAGAATACAACTTGTAAAACAGGCAAAGGCCGAAGCCGAAGATGCCAAGGTAAGTGTTCGAAGTGCCAGACAGGAGGCCAATAAAGAGATTAAAAACCTGGAAGTTTCAGAAGACCTTGAGAAAAATGCTATTATCGATATTCAGGAGCTTACGGATTCTTATGTAGAGACCATTGATAAGGTATTAGAAGCTAAGGAAGTTGAGATCATGAAGGTGTAGAACTCCTTTTGATCCTAGGTTAGTTGTTCTCCTAATTCGAGAAAGGTAGTATCATTCTCACCAAAGAAATAGATGGCTATAATCGCCAGGATCACCGCTAAAGCGCAAACTACTATCAAAATACGATAGATGCTGCGTTCGTATCTTCTGTATTTTCCATGCCCGGTCATACTGTCAACAAAACAAATCTCAGATCATAAATTCGCATGACCCTAAGATACGAACCACACCTCTGAAATCACGGC
>NZ_JBATLB010000280.1:0-5329 GCF_049669965.1 Muriicola sp.
AGCTAACGCCTCCAATGACATTGACACCTAATTTTTTATCGAGAATTTGGTAGGTGAGTTCTAAAGGAACTTCAAGGTATCCAAATTCCTGTATCATCTTTCCATTTAGAGAAGGATCGGGTCCTGAGACATCTATCGCATTCTCTGAAGCTATCTTTCCACTTCTTGTATTACTCCGCACTACCAGGTTTCTGGAGCTTAGGGAGTAGTCTATATTGTCTATAATGCCATTAGTAGCAGCATTTAGGGAAGAGGAAAAGGAAACATCTCTGGTATCATAACCAAAATCAACTTTGTGAACCCCGGAACGTACCTTTAATCTCTTACTTAAGTTATAGGAAAGGGCGAGACCATAACTCAAATTGACATTTCCTGACTTGGCATTGTTTTTAAAACTAGAATGGATAGGTGATCCTTGTGATAAGGAACTAAAAAATACAGGCGCTACCCGCGGTCCAACGGCCCATTTATTTTTTGAAACCTCTTCCTCCGGCTCAATTTCCTGAGCGGCAATAGCATCAAAAATAGAAGTCTTATCCTCATTAATTACTTCTTTTTCGGGTGTGGAGTCCTTCTTATTTTGAGTTGAAATCTCTGATCGGGCTATTGAATTTGAAGGGGGATCTAAAGGTATTACCACAGTATTTTCTGTACTATTTCCACTCCTTTCTACCGCTGATGATTCCTCGTTCTGAGCAATGACCTGCTTTGTTCCCGGGATAACCACGTTCTCTTTATCCTTGATTTTATCAAAATTTTGCCCTTTCTGTTTTGCTTTAGCTGCAGTGGTCAGGTAGGTTTCCTTTACTTTGGGTGTCTCCGCCTCAGTGCTCTGTTTGTCTAGAGATTCGTTCGCATACTCCTTATTCGCAGTTCCACGCTGGGTCGATTTTTCTTCGGATGCCTCAATCAAAGTGTTCTCCCCTTTTGTACCCTCCAACTTCTCTACTTCAGGATTACTAGCAGGATTGTTGTATGTGTTAAATGGTTCCTCAATGCTTGTTGCATTTGGCACCCTGGTAATGATCTCTTTGCCATTGGGAAGATCTTGTGGCGATCTAATGAGGAAGAAGGCAATTACAAGTACGGCAGCCACACCACCCAGTCTCCACCAAATGGGGATAAAACGCCGTTTTTTGCGCTTTTTGTCTAGTGAAGCCGCAATGTGGTCCCAGACATGTTCCTCTGGCAATTGGCTATAATCCCGGAGTTTCTCCTGGAATATTTTTTCTATATTCTTTTTTTTCATGCCCATTGAATTAAGCAATGTTGATATGTTCTTTTTTTAATTTCTCCTGCAAGATCTTTTTTGCTCTGGACAGATTAGATTTAGAAGTGCCCTGAGAGGTTCCCAGGAGTTCACTAATTTGTTTATGTGTATATCCATCCAACACATATAAATTGAAAGTGAGACGATATTTGGCAGGAAGTTCCTGCACATACTGCAATAGTGTTGAAAGTTGTATATCCGGATATTCATAATCCACATCCTGCTCCTCTTCCAAATTATCTGTCACCAGATTTAAATACTGTTCCTTGCGATATTTTTGAAGTACGGTATTAACTGTGATTCTTTTGATCCAACCCTCAAATGAGCCTTTAAACTTAAATTGCTCAATTTTGTCAAAAATTGTCAAAAAGCTGTCATGCAGATTGTCTTCTGCTTATGTCTTGTTGCGGGAATATTTAAGGCATAAGCCAAAAAGCACGCTGGCATATTTTCGATAAAGCTGCTCTTGTGCCTTTCTATCTCCCTTTTTACAATGTTGAATGAGCTTTTCTAGACTCACAATGTTGGTTAGATTTCGTTCTTTATTCTTATAAAGATCATCAATTTACGGGCACTTCTATGTCAATGTACTGATCTATCCCATTTTCATCTTCACCATTCCAAAACCTAAAAAGATAGGTTCCTTCATAGAGAACGATGAAATTAAAGGATGTTTCTAGTTCCTCCACGGCCTGCGTACAGGTATCTTCATAGAATTCGGAGCCTATGGCCACTACGTTACGGGTAGTAGTTGCCGCGTCAGTAATATCAAATCCTTCAAAGAAAAAGCAGCCACTGGGGCGTACATAGGTAACCCGGATCTCATAGGTCTCGTTAAGAGTGAAGGATTCCGGGAGGTCTGCACTGACGATCTGTAAGGCCACAAATCGAAAATTAGCCTGGTCATCTTCAAACTTGCACGATTGAAAGATCAATGCAAGAAAACACAGAAGAATAGGTATGGATCTCTTAAAGCTCATCTCAATATTGTTTCCCTTAAGATGAAAATAAAAAGGAAGGGTTGCTTTTGCAGCAAGAATGAAAAGGCTATTTCTTAAGGGCGCCGATAGCGTCCTTTATTTTACCTTCCAATTCCTCGGATAATTCAGGATTGTCTTGCAGTAGTACTTTTACAGCATCTCTTCCCTGCCCAAGCTTGGTATCTCCATAACTAAACCAGGAACCGCTCTTTTTGATGATTTCAAATTCTACGCCTAGGTCCAGAATTTCTCCTATTTTAGAAATTCCTTCTCCGTACATAATATCGAATTCGGCCATTTTAAATGGAGGAGCAACTTTGTTCTTCACTACTTTTACACGGGTTTTATTTCCCTGAACCGCCCCGTCAGTATCTTTAATCTGGGTAGATCTTCTGATATCTAACCGGACAGAGGCATAAAATTTTAAGGCATTCCCACCCGTAGTTGTTTCCGGGTTTCCAAACATGATCCCGATCTTTTCCCGAAGTTGATTTATGAATATTACGGTGCAATGGGTCCTGCTGATAGAGGCCGTAAGTTTTCTAAGGGCCTGAGACATTAAACGGGCATGTAGCCCCATTTTAGAATCTCCCATTTCCCCTTCGATCTCACTTTTTGGCGTTAAGGCAGCCACAGAATCTATAACGACTATATCTATAGCACCAGAACGGATTAGGTTATCGGCAATTTCTAGTGCCTGCTCTCCGTGATCGGGTTGTGAAATTATTAAATTGTCTATATCCACCCCTAACTTCTGTGCGTAGAATCTGTCAAAGGCGTGTTCTGCATCTATAAAGGCAGCAATACCTCCATTTTTTTGAGCCTCTGCCATCGCATGCAGGGTAAGGGTAGTTTTACCAGAAGATTCCGGACCATAAATCTCAATCACCCTTCCTCTTGGATAACCTCCAACGCCTAAAGCAATATCTAATCCCAATGATCCCGAAGGAATCACCTCTACATCGGCCACTACCGTATCCCCCATCTTCATCACAGCCCCTTTTCCATAGGTTTTATCCAATTTATCGAGGGTTAATTTCAGGGCTTTCAACTTTGCTTCTTTCTCACTGCTCATGTCTTCTGTTTCTTTATTTTAAGGGTGACTAAATTACCACTTCTTTTTGCATAACACAAGCAGCCAAAGCAACCTTTTTACAATTACTTCATCTAAAATAAAAACATTTTTAATTGTTGTTCACTTTTCTGGTAAACCCTCTATGGAAAAGAAAATTTCCTTAAAGTGATCAGTAGAAGCCCTGTATTTCAGGGCTTTTTTTATTTAAAAACTATTTAAAAACTGTACTTTTGTACTCTAATTTTCATTCAACTTAATAGAGGTATAGCATGCAACTGTACAATACATTAAGTGCGAAAGAAAGGGAGGCTCTTATTGAAGAGGCCGGGAAAGAGCGCCTCACCATCTCCTTTTATAAATACGCACACATTGGGAATACAAAGATCTTCCGGAACCATCTTTTTCTGGAATGGGACGCGCTAGAGGTCCTTGGCAGAATCTACATAGCACATGAGGGGATCAACGCACAACTTTCGGTTCCGGCAGAGAATTTCGAACTTTTTAAGGCGCAGCTAGACAGTATTTCATTTCTGAAGGATGTTCGTTTGAACATTGCTATTGAACAAGACAATAAATCCTTTCTAAAACTTAAAGTAAAGGTCCGAAAGAAGATCGTTGCAGACGGCCTCAATGATAAAACCTTTGACGTTACCAATAAAGGCATCCATGTAGGGGCCGAATCGTTTAATGAACTCATTGAGGATCCGGACACTATTTTGGTGGATATGCGAAATCATTATGAAAGTGAGATCGGACATTTTAAAAATGCAATTACCCCAGACGTAGACACCTTCAGGGACTCCTTAGATGTTATAGAGAAAGAGCTTTCTGAATTCAAAGAAGACAAAAAACTGGTGATGTATTGTACCGGAGGAATCCGCTGTGAAAAGGCCAGCGCCTATTACAAGCATAAAGGCTTTAAAAAGGTGTACCAGCTAGAAGGAGGAATTATAGATTATGCAAGGCAGGTAAAATCCAAAGGCCTGGAGAATAAATTCCTGGGGAAAAACTTTGTTTTTGACCACCGACGGGGAGAACGTATTACTGATCATGTTATTGCCCAGTGTCATCAGTGCGGAGAACCCTGTGATTCCCATGTTAATTGCGCCAATGAAGCCTGTCATTTATTGTTTATCCAATGTGACGCCTGTGCGGAGAAAATGAACCAATGTTGTTCAGATCAATGTAAAGAAATACATGCCCTTCCTGAGGAAGATCAGAAAAAACTACGTAAAGGGAAGTCAGACAGCAACAAGATCTTCAAAAAGGGCAGATCAGAAGTCCTTACCTATAAAAAGACCCCTTCGTACTAGGAGTTTTGCATTTTTAGTTCACGTTAAAAAAGTAGTATCTTTACCTCTAAGAATTTTTCATGAACGCTTTTTGGTCAAAAAAAGGTATTTTTTGTCCAAATCAAGATAAAGATATATGGGTTGTAACAGTTGTTCAACCGGAAAGGATGGACAGCCAAAAGGATGCAAGAACAATGGCACTTGCGGCACAGATGGTTGTAATAAATTAACGGTATTTGATTGGCTTTCAAATATGTCACTTCCAAATGGTGAGACACCATTTGATTGTGTGGAAGTGCGGTTTAAAAATAGCAGAAAGGAATTTTACAGAGCGGGAGAAGGCCTTTCCTTATCTATAGGGGATCTGGTCTCTACACAAGCTAAATCTGGCCATGACGTAGGGATGGTAACCTTGACAGGGGAGTTGGTCCGCATTCAAATGAAAAAGAAAAAGGTGGCTTTTGATGACGAAGAACTACCTAAAGTATACCGAAAAGCTACTCAGAATGATATTGACAAATGGCAAAAGTGTCGGGATAAAGAAGACGAGATAAAAAAACGAGCCAGAGAAATGGCGATCATTTTGCGTTTGCAAATGAAGATCTCAGACGTTGAATTCCAGGGTGACGGTTCCAAAGCAACTTTTTACTACACTGCAGAAGATCGGATAGATTTCAGACAATTGATCAAAGATATGGCCAAAGCATTTGGC
>NZ_JBATLB010000281.1:0-18743 GCF_049669965.1 Muriicola sp.
TCAGATATTTTTACCTGTTTTTTTCCATAGTCAAAAGATACCATAACCACAGGAACCTTGGCCTGTTTAGCGATATAATAAAACCCGGTTTTCCATTGTGTTACTTTCTTGCGCGTGCCTTCCGGAGACAAAGCCAATCGGAAAACATCGCGTTGTGCAAATATGTTGGTGGTATGAACTACCGTATCACTGTTCCTGCTGCGGTCTATCGGAGTACCTCCCATCCACCTGAAATACCAGCCGAAAGGCGGTTTGAACAAACTGTGCTTCCCAATAAAATTAATTTCCATGTTAACAATGCTCCGCACTAACAGGCCAATAAAAAAATCAACCCAACTGGTATGGGGTGCCACGATGACTACACATTTTTTTATTTCAGGAAAAGGCCCGATCAGCTTCCATCCCATAAGCTTAAAAAATATAAATTTACTCAGTACACGCATAGACAGGAAATGTCGTTTGTTTTAATTACTAAAAATTGGAGTTAGAAGATCTATCTTACTAGATTGGCAAGAACGTGAAAAAAATCGGTGCCTTCCAAAAAAAAAAGAAGATTAAATTTTCCGATAGATCTTCTTCAGAGTATCCCTACTAATTTGCGTTTTCCAGGAGGATCCCAGTGCGTTCTCCCACAAAGGTTCCATGCTCAAGGATACTGATATCATCGTACTCATATCTTCTTCAGAAAGTTCCCGACAAATTCCTGAGGGCAAATTGATCTGATGTTGTGCCAACATCTTGCGAAAAAGTGCCACGCCTTCCGGATAATATTCTTCTAAATGTTGAAAAACAAGACAATTTCCAAGACCGTGTTTAACACCAAGCACATAAGATAATCCATAGCTTAAAGCATGCGCGACCCCTACCTGAGAATAAGCGATGCTCATACCTCCATGCCAGGATGCCATCATCAGTTTTTCCCTGGCTTCAGAAGGAGTCAGAGATCCCAGAAAAACCTCCTTGCAAAGGTCTAGTGCCTTCTCGCCGTAACTTTGACTAAACGCATTTAAATAGGTGCCATTTAACGACTCTATACAATGAATAAAGCAGTCCATCCCCGTATAGAACCATTGATCTTTTTCAACGCCTTTAGTAAGATCCGGATCTAATACAACCTGATCAAAAGTAGTGTAGTCCGAATTTATACCTAATTTTCTATTTGGTCCCAATAATACAGTGGTCCTGGAAACCTCTGCACCTGTTCCGCTGATGGTAGGAACACCCACATGATAAATAGCTGGTTTACCAACCAGGTCCCAACCTTGGTATTTTGAGGCAGATCCGGTATTGTTGAGCATAATGGCTACAGCCTTTGACATATCCAAAAGCGTACCCCCGCCAATGCCTACAATTCCTGAAGGTGCCTCTTGAAATTCCGATTTGATCATTAACACCAAGGCGTCTACCTGTTCAGTCTTGGGTTCCTCATCTGCACTAATAAATACTATCTTATCATTAAAAAGCAGCGGGATCCTGGATGTTAATGGAGTGCCTTCAAAGACATCATCTATCAGATAAATAATAGGAGCTTCCGAATTCTTGCGTTTTGGTAATAAAATATCCCCCAATTGATCAAAACAGCCCACTCCAAAAATCACTCTGGGCACCATAGGGAAGTTCTTATAGATAGCTGGGGTTCCTTTCTTTGTCATATGCAATGTCAAATCTTTCTTTTCGTCCATAAGGGATTTACAAGTATTTTACTAATTCCTTGATGCCAGACAAGGTTAGGTGATTGTTCTTAATTTCATCAGTAGGTACTTCTTCATGCGCCCAGGTAGTATGAAATGGTATATGAACCGCCTGTGCTCCTATGGATAAAATGGGTAAAACGTCAGATTTTAAACTATTCCCCACCATTAAGAACTCCGATACATCTATTTCCAAATGATCCAATAAATTCATATAATTTACTTCCTTTTTATCGCTTAATACCTCTACATGATGAAAATAGGTTGATAAACCTGATCGTTCCAATTTCCTTTCCTGATCCAGAAGATCGCCCTTGGTAAGTACTATCAATCGGTAGTTATCCGATAATCTCTTTAAAACCTCTTCTACATTCTCCAACAATTCTACTGGATGCGAGATCATGTTTTTACCAAGATTCAAAATTTCCATTAAGGTTGTTTGTGAAACCTGACGATTTGAAATATCTATAGCAGATTCTATCATAGATAGAGTAAAGCTTTTGATACCATAGCCGTAGAGGTCAAGGTTATCGATCTCGGTTCTAAACAATTCCTGGTCTATCTTATTTTTTGTTTCATACTTTTCTAACAATGTGGCAAACTGTTCTTCGGCTTCCCTGAAATACGTTTCATTTACCCATAGGGTATCATCGGCATCAAAACCTATCACTTTTATGTTGCTGAAATCTACTTCCATGCAGCCTTCGCTTTTTCAAGATCCTCGGGGGTGTCTATTTCGATTCCTGTAACCTGGGTCTCTACCATTTTTATCTTTTTCCCGTACTCCAAATACCGTATGGCCTCAATTTTCTCGGCCGCCTCCAATGGAAGCATAGGCAAACGCTTAAAATCTATTACGGCCTGCTTTCTAAAAGCATAGACCCCTTTATGTTTGTAATAGGTAGGTGTTTTATCTGTAGCCCTTGGGTAAGGGATCACTGATCTTGAAAAGTAGAGCGCAAAATTCTGTTGATCTACGATCACTTTAACCGTATTGGGACTTTGGATGTCTTCCGTTTCGGTAATTTGGGTCATAAGGGAGGCAAGATCTATCTCCCCTGCTTTGTCTTTTTGGAATACCTGAATTAGGCTTGCCAGGCTTTCCTTATCCGTAAAAGGTTCATCTCCCTGTACGTTTACAACAATATCTATATCCATATTGGCTACGGCCTCGGCAATTCTATCGCTGCCACATTCGTGTTCCTCTATACTCATTATGGCCTTTCCGCCATTGTTAGTTATGGTATCGTAAATAAGGGTGCTATCCGTTACCACGTACACGGCATCAAAAAGCTCTGTGGCTACCGCAGCTTCATAGGTGCGCAGAATGACCGGTTTACCCGCAAGATCCTGCATTAACTTCCCCGGAAAACGGGAGGCAGCATAGCGGGCGGGGATCATTGCAATAATATTCATAGGAAAGCCTTCTATATTAAGATTTATGTATGCGTCTGGGTCGTAATTTTCTATAGATCGAAAATATTAAAATCAATATCATAATAACTAGAAAAATGGCAATTGCAGGTGCGATCACGGCAACCACGGCTACCAATAAAGAGGTTGTGGTTTCAATAAATGAAACGATCGGATTCCCAAAACCAGCAGTGGTAGCAGTAGATGCCAATCTGCCAGTAGCTGAAGCTCCCTTGATGGCTGTAGCGGTTCCCCCCCCGGCAATGATAGCTAAAGACCAGGTTATAACAGGGTCGAGATCTGCCATAGTTGCCACCATGACTGCCGTACCGGCTAAGGCGGCGAGAGGGAGTGCGACACTATCCAGTAAATTATCAACATATGGGATAAAATATGCAAAGATCTCAATAATAGTTGCTACGCCCAGTGTAATGAGGGCAGACAGGCTTCCGATCCACTCCCAATGCTCGTTCAGATCCCACATTCCGAAATAAGATGCGGCACTGAGGACGAACAAGGGTAAAAACACCCTAAAGCCCACCGATGCGGCTAATCCAACTCCTAAAAAAATGCTGATTATGGTTTCTGAAGTCATGCTAAAGCAATCTACATACTAAAGTAATGCATTCTCAATCAAGAAAAAAATCGTCCTTAAATCCAATCAAATACAATTTTTCCCTTGCTCTGGTGATGGCTGTATACAGCCATCTGAAATACTCCTTGTCTGGCCCCGAAGGCAAATAAGGTTGTTCTACAAAAACACTGTGCCATTGGCCACCCTGGGATTTATGGCAGGTGATGGCATAAGAAAATTTTACCTGTAAGGCATTAAAAAAAGTATTGTTCTTTACCGCCAGGAATTTCTTGTATTTTGAGGATTCCTTGGCATAGTCTTTCATAACCTCCTGATATAGTTTATTGCCATCCTCATAGGACAGAGAAGGGGTCTCTGCTGTTAGCGTATCTAGTAATAATACAGTCTCAAAAGGCTTCTGATTAGGATAGTCTGTCATTCTTACTTTGACCTCTGCAAATTTAAAACCGTAGAGATCTTTGAACGCAAATATCTCCAAAACCTCTACAATATCGCCGTTGGCTATAAAGCCTGCCTCAGATTGGGGTTTTAACCAGAAATAGTTGTTCTTAACTACCATTAAAAAGTCTCCTACAGATAATTCATTCTCAAGAAAAAGAATGCGTTTCCTGATGTTGTCATTGTACAAATTAGCCCTCTTATTGGAACGAACCAATAAGGTGGTTTCTTCCTTTCCCTGAACTGAGTAGGCCTCTTCAATGGCTTCCTGTATCTCATACCCATCTGTTAAACGCACAATATCCTTAAAGGACCTGAGCTGAAATTGGAAGGCATCGAACATATTGTTCTGAAGCTGGTCCCTAAGCTGTGTGGCATTTACAAGAATTCCAGAATCCTGAGCCTGCCGTACCACTTCATCTAATTCTATCAGTGTCACTTCCTTTCCAAACTGATTATGCAAATGTTTTTCATCCAGGGCAGGGCTCAATGATAAGTGTACCGGGGGTAATTGGGCGGTATCTCCTATCAGGATTAGTTTACATTGATGTCCCGAGTAGACAAATTGAATAAGATCATCTAAAAGCGATCCGTTTTCAAAGAGTTTTGAGTCTGATGGGGCATCGGGTATCATAGAGGCCTCATCTACGATAAATACTGTATTTCTGTGTTTGTTGGGAGCTAGAACAAAACGGATTCCCCCACCCCGCTCTTTTTTAGGAAAGTAGATCTTTCTATGAATGGTGAAAGCCTGGGTCTTTGAATAACTAGACATCACCTTGGCGGCTCGCCCTGTTGGGGCCATCATAACAGACTTAAGAGATGTTTTCCAAAGATTGGTAACCAGGTCGCCTATGATAGTAGTTTTTCCTGTTCCGGCAAATCCTTTTAATAAAAAGAGCTGATCCTTATTCTCTGACATCAAAAATTCGGACAGTAGCTGCAGGGTTATATCCTGCTTGGCCGTAGGCGTATGCGGGAATTTATCTTTTAAAAGTGCGTAAAAAGTAGATGCGGTAAGAGTAACCATAGGCCTTCAAAGATAAACAGGATTTTTGGGCCAAAAACTTTTACGATTGAAAAAAAATTGTAGATTTGTTGGAACCGCTAAATTTAATTAATACTTGTTCAAATGAAAACCATCTTTCAAATAATACTTTGGATTGCCTGTATTGGTTTGGGTTACCTGATATATCGCTCTGTAACCGGCCCCATCGAATTCAAAAAAATAAAACAAGAACGCTTTGACAAGGTAATTTCCGTTCTCAAGGATATCCGAAACTCTCAGGAAGCCTACAAAACAGTAAACGGTAAATTTGCAAATGACTTCAACAGTTTGATCGCTTTTGTGGATACAGGGAAGTACACCATTACCCAGAGAAGGGATTCTTCCTACATGGAATTTGACAAGACCTATGGGATTGATCTATTACAAGAAGTAACTATCATTGATACTTTAGGCTTTATAGCAATTAAAGATTCACTCTTCAAGGGAGATACCCGCTATAAGTCCATGATGAATGTTCCTTATGCACAGAATAATCAGACTTTTGAAATGAAGGCAGACATCATCGAAAAAAGTGGTTATAAAGCGCCTGTTTTTGAAGTAAAAGTCAAAAAGGATATTATCCTATACGATCAGCCAAAAGATCTTTTAGCAAGGGAAAATGTACAAATCAGTGTTGAAGAGGTTAATGGTACTGAAATAAAGGTAGGATCTCTTTCAGAGGTGAGCACCAATGGAAACTGGCCCCCTATTTATGACAAAAAAGGAGACCAATAACGAACTTATAAACGACCTAATTCTGGAAGATTATCATAAATTGTCCATTCAGGTTAGCCTGAATGGACTTTCTTTTTGCATTCTTGACACTATTGGGAAAAAGATCGTAAAGGCCGAAAAGCAAAGCTTTGATAATAGGCTTACCCCTTACGAGGCTCAAAAGGAGTTAAAACGGTTCATTAAAAAGCAACAGATTAAAGAATACGCCTTTTCTGAGGTCGTGGTTGTCCACAGAAATGACTTGTTCTCCCTGGTACCAAAAGTGTTGTTCGATCCCAATGAACTGGCAAATTATCTAAAATTCAATACCAAGATTCTCGCCAATGATCTTCTGGAATACGACGAGATACCTGCTTTTGAGATGGTAAATGTCTATGTCCCTTTTGTGAACATCAATAACTTTATCTATGAATTATTCGGGGACTTTGAATTTAAACATCACGGTACCGTTCTAATAGAATCACTTTTGAGCAGCAATGCGCATAGTTCAGAAGGTATCTGCTATGCGTACGTGACGGCAGATGAACTGGATCTGATCGTCCTTCAGAATAAAAAACTGATCTTTTTCAATAATTTCTCCTATCACACGCCAGAGGATTTTCTGTATTACCTCCTTTTTACCTGGGAACAACTGCATTTAGATCCGAGTGAAATGAAGTTAAAACTTTTCGGATCTATAAAAGAAGACGACCCTATGTATTCCCTTTGTCAGAGTTACGTGCAGAATATATCCTTGTATATCCCAGGGCTACCAGATGATCTATTAACTGATGAAACGGCGCAAAATGCAAATTATCTAGCCATAAACGCCTTATAAAATGCGAATAATTTCGGGTACCCATAAGGGAAGAAGGATCATAGCCCCAAAAAATCTTCCGGTACGTCCTACGACCGATATGGCCAAGGAAGCTTTGTTTAATATTCTGGGAAATCGGTTTTATTTTGAGGAGATAAGCGTCCTTGACCTCTTTGCCGGAACAGGCAATATGAGTTTTGAATTTGCTTCGAGAGGTTGTACGGCCATTACCAGCGTAGATAGTCATCCCGGCTGTGTTAAATTCATAGCGGCGAAAGCAGGAGAATGGAATTTTAAGATCAGGGCCATCAAAATGGATGTCTTTAAATTTTTAGGATCCGTTGGGGAAAGCTACGATCTTGTTTTTGTGGATCCGCCTTACGATTTGTCTCTTGAACAATTCTGTGACATACACCGCCTAGTATACGAACACAATTTTCTAAAACCAGATGGCATGTTGATCATAGAACACTCAAAACGAATGGATCTTTCCCATCTTGCCCACCATGCTTCTGTAAGAAAATATGGGAGTAGTTTATTTAGTTTTTACGAAAGTGAAGCGTAAAAGAAAAAAGCAGATCATAAGCCGGATTCTGTTACCTTATTAAGGTTCCTTATCATTTATCTGGATCTGTGGTTACCCAAAGATTCTATCCGCCTACCCTTCAGCTTGGACGTGCCGCCCTCAAACACTGATATACATGACGTTTCACCGCATAGAGTTTACATGATTTCACTACAGCTTAACCTGTACATTCTTTCTGTTGCACTAGTCCGCCTCAGCCCGGGAAACCCGGGACGAGTGACGGGTGTTACCCGCTATGCCGCACTATGGTGTCCGGACTTTCCTCCCCCTGCATACACAGGAAGCGATAAGGTGATCTGCTTAGGTCAAAGGTACAGCAATTGTTGATAAAAATTAGGTATTAGCTGTCAAAAGAAAGTCCATAAACAAACGCTATTTTTATATTTGTAAGCAAGGCTTAAAGTCTGCCTGGAATTCCTTAAAACTGTAGCTGTGGAACCTTTTATCGTTTCGGCCCGAAAGTACAGACCCCAAACATTCAAAGATGTTGTGGGGCAGGAGGCTATTACCAATACGCTGGTGAATGCCATAGATAACAATCACCTGGCACAGGCCTTGCTTTTTTGTGGTCCAAGGGGTGTTGGCAAGACCACCTGTGCAAGGATACTTGCCAAACAGATCAACAGGGATGGTACCGAAAAGGAAGATGAGGATTTTGCCTTCAATATCTTTGAACTCGATGCGGCTTCCAATAATTCTGTAGACGATATACGAAATCTTATCGATCAGGTACGTATTCCGCCCCAGGTAGGGAAGTACAAGGTGTATATCATTGATGAAGTACATATGCTCTCCCAATCGGCTTTTAATGCCTTTCTGAAAACACTGGAAGAACCACCCAGACATGCTATTTTTATCCTGGCCACCACTGAAAAACACAAGATCATCCCTACCATACTTTCAAGGTGCCAAATATTTGATTTTAAACGTATTACTGTTTTAGATGCTGCCAATTATCTACAGTATATTGCGGAACAACAAGGAATAAATGCAGAGAGTGATGCCCTACATATCATCGCCCAAAAAGCAGATGGGGCATTACGAGATGCGCTTTCTATTTTTGACCGGGTAGTTAGTTTTTCCGGAAAAGAGTTGACGCGAAAAGCGGTTACCGAGAATTTGAATGTCCTGGATTACGACACCTATTTTGAAGCTACCGATCATATTCTAAACAACGATATTCCAAAAATCCTCCTGTTATTTAATAAAACCTTAGCTCTGGGGTTTGAAGGTCATCATTTTATTATTGGCCTGGCTTCCCATTTCAGAGATCTGATGGTTTGCAAACATCAGGACACTATAGCCTTACTGGAAGTGGGCGAAAATGCAAAGAAACTATACTTAGAACAGTCCAAAAAGACCTCACAGGAATTTCTATTAAAAGCCCTGGAGATTGCGAATCAGGCAGACCTGCAATACAAAAGCAGCAAGAATGCCCGTTTGTTAGTAGAACTGGCTCTTATGAAGCTGGCTTCGCTCTCGTTTAATGCTGAAAAAAAAAATCCTGACCAGAACCATAGTCTCCTCGAACTAGGGCAGTTAATTCCTGCTTCCTTTTTTCATCGAGTATCGGGTCCAATTGTTATTGAAACCATAGCTCCCGAACCCATTCAATCCCTTGCTACAAAGCAAGACAAAGAGGACATAACAAGCCTTGATCAGCAGAAAGACTTAGCACTAGCAAATTCTGAACTAGCTGACAGTACAGAAGTTGACAATGATACCTTTACGGAAACTGCCTCTTTGATTAGTGAACCTGCGCGTAAAATTAATATTAAAGATCATCCTAAACGCGTTTCGGGTCTTTCCATTTCCAGTATCAAAGCCAAAAAGACACACGAGCTCAACAAGATAGAGGTCACCTATGACGAAGATTCACTTCCGGACGATACTTTTACAGAGGAAGAGCTGCACAAACATTGGCAGGCGTATGTTAGTATACTAGACAAAGAAGGAAAGAAGATCCTTGCCAGTAATCTCAGTTCCGATATTCCGAAGATCAAGGATGAAACAACCATTGTCATTGAATTGCCAAATGACACCATGAAAAAAGAGGTGGAGCGGGAGCAGTTGGGATTAATGAACTTCCTAAAACAGGCCTTGCATAATCATCATCTACAGTTATCAATTTCAGTAAATGAAGAGACCATTAAAAAATATGCCTTTACTCCCCAGGAGAAATACGATAAGCTCCGGGAGAAAAATCCGGCTATCGATCTTTTGCGAAAAACCTTTGATCTAGACCTTTGATCTTTTTGTGACCCATGTATGGAGGGTCAAAATAAACATGATACTGGCAATAATAAACAACCCCAATGCCTCTCTCCCCCGTTCAATATTCTCCAGATTCCCTTCTTCCAGGATAATCCCTTCATAAATATCGGGCCAAACGATTATTCCACCAATGCTATAGACAATCCCTAAAAACAACCCAAGAAGGGTGTTAAATCGTCCCAGAAAATAAAATAAACAAGCAGCGCAAGGGATGGCATAGATCCCCATCCAGAGTATGGCATCCGGGTCGTTCCATTGTACCATTCCCGCTAAAGCGAACAGGATCATAAAGATAAATGCCACCCATCTAATAACTCCTTTCATAAATAGTACCATATTACAAGTAACAGATCCAAGAATGAGGATACTCTAAAGATAGTATTTAGATGGGGAATGGCATACGAGATACAAAGGATCCAGGATATAATTGGTATTTTTACTTTGAGAATAAAAGAAAGACCATGCTTGGACTTAAACTACCTACAGACCCCAGATGGGTCAATATCGTTGAGATGAACATTGACGAGATCCTTACCGATCATGCCTATTGCGAACAAAAAGCAGCCAGCACTGCCATCTCTCTTATAGTTAGTTTTCCCGAATACCCAGAACTTATTCAGGAAATGATAGCTTTATCCAGAGAGGAAATGGGGCATTTTAAAATGGTGCACGACAAGATCTTAGCCAGAGGAAAGACCCTGGGAGAGCATAGAAAAGATGAGTATGCCATAGCCCTGCTAAAATTCTTTCCCAAAGGAGGTTCAAGAACCACTCAGTTGGTACACCGACTCTTATATGCCGCCCTGATCGAGGCAAGGAGTTGTGAACGATTCAGATTATTATCTGAAGAACTCAAGGATAGGGAGCTCTCGGAGTTCTATCGCGCCCTTATGGTCAGTGAAGCTTCACATTACACCATGTTCCTGAAATTTGCCAGGAAGTACGGTAACCGAAAGGAAGTGGATGCAAAATGGGACGCGCTTTTAGAGTATGAGGCCACCATCATGAAATCACTGGGCACTAAAGAGAATATACACGGATAAGACCTATACCTCTTTTAATTTATACGTCCAGACCATACTTAGCAGTAGCATAGCCATAAAAAAAAGTAATAAAGTCTCGTAGTTGAACCACTGTGCAATAAAACCTATCCCCGCCGTTAGGATGGTAAAACATCCTATTAAAGTATTTGAAAGGGCAATGTATAGCGGCCGTTCTTTTGCGGGTGCAAAATCTGTCAGGTAGGTCTTCCTACTTAATCGAGCTCCCCCATGTGCCATCATGTTTAAAAGGATCAGCGGGGCAAATAAATAAATGGTTTGCATTGAGGTTTCCAAATACATAAATCCAAAAACCAGACAGCAATTTAGGATTCCAAAGGCCGCGATGGCCATCATCAATTTACGGGAGGACCTATCTGCAAACATCCCCCAAAAGGGACTGGAGACCATGGCTGCGATCCCTGAAGCAATTACAAAGACCCCAAGTCCTGTAATCCTGGATTGTGTAGTCTCCTTACCAATTAGGACAAAAAAAGGCTGCGCCAACGGAATAGCCATTAAGAAGGCCCTGGCTAATATAAAATATTTAAGGTTTTTATCCTCTTTCAGTAAATGAGTGCCAGCCTTTAATTCCTGAAGTGCAGTTCTGCCACCTTCCGTTGCCCCCGGTTCTTCCCGGATTAAAAGAAAGAGTATCCCTGCCAGAGACCACAAACAGGCTGCCATACCAACTAAAAGTAGGATAATTGTCATCGTATCCCACACCGAGACGTAATAATAAAGTCCAAGCCCAAATATCAAGGTAAGAATTCCTCCTCCAGTGGCCCTTGTGGCCAACAACTTCCCCCTGGTCCCCTTAGGTATGGTTTTGCCCATTACATCTTTAAAAGCGACGGAAGAAACACCACTGGCAATACTAAAGAGCAATAATAAAATTACAATGGCAACACCAATTTCAACTCCTTCAAGAACAAGGAAAGAAATTCCCATAAAAAGCACTAATACCGCCTGTACAAATGCTGGTATCCCCCAGAAATACTTCCTTACAGGGAATTTCCTTATGGAACCAGAAACAGCTAATTGGGGTAACAGACTTCCAAGGTTCTTAAGTGGGACAAGCATCCCTGAAATGGCAGAGCCACTACCTGTTAACGACAAAAGCCAGGGCAAGGTAATACTTGGGCTTACGAGTTGTTCCGCTAGTTTTGAGCAAAATCCGCTTAACGCATTCTTTGCAAAATTTCCAGGCACCTGTTTACAATGTTCTTCCCCAATAGATTCACAACTGCGAGTTTCAAATTCGAGTTTTAATAGTGTAGATTCCTTTTTATTCATCTTGAAGAAGCCTTAGTATCGGGGAGCTTTGATACTGCTTTGAGTTTATCGAGGTAATATTCATACAAGGCGAATTGAGAACGAACCTTGGGTTTTTTATTGTGCACATAGCAATTATCCTGAAGTGCATTGAATTTACGCGCTTTTACATTATCGCTCCAGGAGATCTCAAAAGTGTCTATAAGCTCTTTCTTAATTTCGGGATCGTAGATTGGACAGCCTACTTCCACCCTGTTTTCAATATTTCTGGTCATCCAGTCGGCCGAGGAAATACATACCTTTGGGTTCCCATCATTCGCAAAGATGAATAATCTTGGATGCTCCAGAAATTTATCCACAATACTGATGGCTTCAATGTTCTCACTCATTCCTTTTACCCCGGGGATCAAACAGCATATACCTCGAACGATCATCTTGATCTTCACCCCCGCCCTACTGGCTTCATACAACTTGTCTACCATTTTGTAGGAGGTTAAGCTATTCATTTTGATCTTAATGTACGCTTCCTTACCCAGCTTCACATTCTCTATCTCCTGATCTATCAGTTTTATAAAGGCGCTTTTCGTATAATGGGGAGAAACTATTAGATGCTTGTATTTATTGATCTTATAGGTAGTTTCGAAAAAATCGAAAACCATGTTCAATTCCTTTAAAATCTTTTCATTTGCTGTAAACAAAGTATAATCTGTGTATATCCTGCCAGTAGCTTCATTAAAATTCCCAGTACTGATAAATCCGTAGCGGTTTAATCCTTCGTTTTCTTCCCTTTCTATGAGACATATTTTACTATGCACCTTTAATCCGGGTACCCCAAAGATCAGTTTAACTCCTTCTTCCTGTAATTGTTCTGCATAGCCAATATTTGCTGTTTCATCGAAACGGGCACGCAACTCTATCTGTACCGTAACCTGTTTTCCATTCTTTGCGGCGTTGATCAGGGAAGCCACCACCTGGGAATCGTCCGCAAGTCTGTAAACAGTGATCTTTATGGTCTTCACCTTCGGATCTAGGGCTGCCTCCCGAAGAAACCGAATGATATAAGAAAATTTGTGGTAAGGTGTATACTGCAAATAGTCTTTTTCGGCGATCTGACCCAGAAAACTTCCCTCCGCCTCAACACCTTTGATAGGCAGGGGTTTAATTTTTTCATACATGAGTTCTACTTTTCCCAGGCTGGGAAAACTCATATAATCTCGTCTATTGTGATAACGTCCTCCAGGGATAACACTGTCTGTATCGGTAATACCCATTTTCCCTGTAAGGAACTCAAGGGTATCTTCTTCGATGTTCTTGTCATACACAAAGCGAACAGGATCGCTGATCTTACGGTTATCTACACTAGAGGATATTTTTTCTATAAAACTTTTGCTGAGATCATTGTCTATATCGAGTTCTGCGTCCCTGGTGATCTTGATCATGTGCGCCGAAATGGAGGTGTAATCAAACATGGAAAAGACACTGTCCAGACAATAGCGTATCAGATCATCAAGGATAATAATGTAATGCCGGTTCCCTTCTTGGGGCAGTACCACAAACCTATCAATTCCTTTGGGTATTTCAATGAGGGCATAACTTTTCTCTGTCATGGGTGCTTCTGGCACGGAAACGCTCTCGCTTCTAAGGACCATTTTAATAGCGAGATAGGCAGCCGAATCCTTGAGCATTGGAAATTCGTTAAGATCATTGAGAATAATGGTCATTAGCTGCGGACTCACCTTTTCTAAAAAGTAGGTTTTTAAAAAAACAGACTGTTCCTCGGTTACCTCCTCTTCGTTAATGATAAAGATATTCTCCGCTTCCAATTCTTTTTCTATATCTCTATGGATCTCTAAACTACGGGTTTGTTGTGCAATCACTATTTTGGTGATCTCTTCCAACAGGTCCTTAGCCACTTCACCGCCCAGAACGCTTTTACCCGACTTGCCTGCCTCTACAATACGTTTTACGGTGGCATAGCGTACTTTAAAGAATTCATCCAGGTTATTCGAGAAAATCCCAAGAAAACGCAGCCTTTCAATGAGCGGCACTCTTTTATCCGCACTTTCCTGCAATACCCGGTCATTAAAATGTAACCAGCTGATTTCTCTGTTTATATACTGATTCTTTGTTTTGATCATATCCTTAAATCTTTAGGCAGAACCACCTTTTCAGTTTTACCTTTTTGTACATCTTTCCATTTCGGCACCTTAAAAGACAAGTGAACCAAGCCGGTGGTTGGCACATTGTCTATATAAATATCTCCAAATATATTCGCCACTTCGGTGAACGCATGGTTATGCCCAAAGATCATTACTATTTGCTGTGAATCTGGTAAATTCCTTACAAATTGCAGCACGTCTTCTCCCGAAAAATCATATAAATCATCCGTTAGGGAAAAATTGGAATAAGGGATCTTAAGATTCCTCAAAAATATGACACAGGTATGCAGGGCTCTGATAGCCGGGCTAGAATATACTGCATTGACCTTAATCTTCCATGAATTAAAATGATGAGAAACCCTGTGAGCATCTTGTATCCCAATTTCTTTTAAAGGTCGGTCCCTGTCCTCCACCCGATAGTCCCAGGACGACTTGCCATGTCTTACCAATATTAGATGTCTCATACTTTTCTACTTTTAAAAAAACGGTACTTCCGGGCAGGTCAATTTTAGATCGGAACCAATGTAAATAAAGATTATGGTGCTAGTCTTTCTATTTTCCAATTATAATCTTCTCCCAGGGTGTATCGGATCCTGTCGTGCAATCTGTTAGGTCTTCCCTGCCAAAATTCTATGGATATTGGAGCCACTAAATATCCTCCCCAATTAGCAGGGCGGGATATTTCCTTTTGCTCGTACTGCGCTTCCAATTTCTTTAACTTATTTTCCAAAACATCTCTGGAAGGGATCACTTCACTCTGATTGGAGGCGATTGCACCTAATTTACTACCTGTGGGCCTGCTTTCAAAATACCCATCGGACATATTCTCTGCGATCTTTGAAACAGTTCCCTTTATAATAACCTGCCTTTCCATGGCTGGCCAAAAGAAGGAAAGACACACCTTTGGGTTATTATCTATAGCCTTGCCTTTTTCACTACTGTAGTTGGTGTAGAAAATAAAACCTTCATAAGTATATCGCTTTAATAATACGATCCTTCCTTTGGGAAATCCATCGAGTCCCAAGGTAGATATGGTCATTGCATTGGGTTCATCTACAGAGCCCGCTTTTTCTATTTCATGAAACCATTTCTGGAAAAGCTCCATGGGATTATCGGAAATAGCATCCTCCATTAAGGCGCTTTTCTCATATGATTTTCGATAATTTCCCAGATCTTTTTTCATGCGTTTTTAAGCAATATCTTGTTGTAACAAAGTTGGTGAAAACTTAACAAAAAGGGAAATTGCAAACTTCTTTTATCGTTAAATTAGTAGCAATCTACCATCTTCTGCCAATTGAACATTGCTAAAATAAGGGATTGCTTCCTCTATAAAGGCTTCCTTCTTCTTGTACCTGACAGAAAAATGACCTAAAATTAGAAGTTTCACTCCGGCTGCTTTCGCAATCTTTGCGGCCTCGGCTGCGGTTGAATGCTTTGTCTTAGTGGCCATCTCGGCTTCAGAATTCAGAAACGTAGCTTCGTGATACAAGACATCTGCCCCTTTGATCCATTCGGTTATTTGAGGATCGTAGGCCGTATCACTGCAATAGGCATAACTCTTAGGCTTAGGAGGATCTAAGGTGAGCCGTTTGTTTAATATCTTTTTGCCGTTGTCCAGAAGTACGTCTTTTCCTTTTTTGATGTTCTTGAAATAAGCCTTATCTATTTTATAGGTAGTTACCGCTTCTATGTCCAAGATCCGTTCTTTTACTTTTTCGCGAAAGAGAAAGCCATTGGTATAAATTCGGTGGGATAAGGGGATGGTGGAAATCATGACTTTATCATCCTCATAGATCTGTACAGGTACTTTTTCCGCCAACTCATGAAAGACAAGGGTAAAACTCGTCCAGGAATTCCCCACTCGCAAAAGCATTAGCACCACTTCCTTTAAGCCTACCGGACCATAAATATGCAGTTCCTTTTCCCGCCCCAGTAATTGAAAGGTAGCGATTAGGCCGGGTAGGCCAAAAAAGTGATCGCCGTGAAGATGGGAGATAAAAATGTGGTTGATCCTGGAAAATTTGATCTTGTGTTTTCTCAGTTGTACTTGTGTTCCTTCGCCGCAGTCTATTAAGAATAGGTGATCTCGTATTTCCAGAATTTGAGCTGTTGGGTTCCCCATAAGGGAAGGGGTTGCCGCGTAACATCCCAAAATATGAAGTTTCATAACCGTTCAATCAATTCTTATAAATACTGGGTAGCCTCCTCAATGGAGAAATTTGAGCGAAAACTAAAAGCATACGCAGTTTCTCCGTTGGCATTCAGATGGTCTAATCTTCTTTTTGCCTCTTCTAAGCTTATCTCCGATTCTTTGGTATACCAGCATACCATGTGATTCTCTTTTAGTTTGGAAAACCACTCTTTCCTCCTTTTGTAGATCTCCACATGAGCTGTCTGATAGGTAAAGGCCATTAAAGATTCCCTTGATTCCCACATGGACATATTAAGGACCAAGGCAGGATCACCAAATACCTCAAATACATCATTAGAAGGTTCTTCTATCCAACGCCAAACAAAGCCTGGACTGACCTCCGCCAAGGCATTGATCCTGGCCGTATTATTCACAAAATCGGCCATCCGCGGATCCTCTAATCTATATTGTGCCCGGGCGATATTAACTTGAGCGAAATGCGTTGTCATTGTTTACAGTTCAAGGTCTCGTTCAATGTCTTCCATCTCAATCAGGTCCATTGCTTCCTGTATCGTAGGGACCAGGCTAATCGCATCGGGCACCTCATCAAAAGATACTTTATCGGTAACCAATACAAAAGACTTATTGGCTTTTCTGTGTTGGTTAGATAATTCCAGGAATTCCAGAATCTCATCAGAACTGAGTCTTGAGAAAGAGAATAAGTTAACGATGATATGGTCGTTCTTTAGTTTTTCATAGGCCGCTTTTAAATTTTCTGCAAATTTTAATAGGGCGATGTTTTCCTGATACACTATGGTGCTATTGCCTTCCCTTTCGAATATCATAAGCTGCTATTTTATTTGTGATGCCAATAAATAAATAACGGCCATACGGATGGCCACACCGTTTTCTACCTGGTGAAGAATAATAGATTGTGAAGAATCTGCCACATCGCTGGTGATCTCTACCCCTCTGTTTATAGGGCCTGGATGCATAATAACGATCTCCTTTTTCAGACTGTCGAGTGTATGTCTGTTGATCCCATATTGCTGGGTGTATTCTCGTGTGGAAGGGAAGTAACTCATTTCCATCCGTTCGTTTTGTACCCGCAACATGTTGGCAACATCACACCATTCCAGGGCTTTTTTAAGATTGGGTTCTACACTAACGCCAAGTGATTCAATATGCTTGGGAATCAATGTTTTGGGGCCACATACTTTCACTTCTGCACCCTGCAGTTTTAAGGCAAAAATATTGGAGAGCGCCACCCTGGAATGTAGAATATCGCCTACGATCACTACTTTTTTACCTGCCACATCTCCTAATTTCTCACGGATGGAATAGGAATCTAACAAGGCTTGTGTAGGATGTTCATGTGCCCCGTCCCCGGCGTTAATGATCGCCGCTTTTACATGCTTGGATAAAAAGATACAAGCTCCGGGATTTGGATGCCGCATTACCACCATATCTACTTTCATAGACAGGATATTGTTAACGGTATCTATAAGCGTTTCCCCTTTTTTTACGGAGGATTGTGAAGCGCTAAAATTTATAACGTCTGCAGATAGGCGTTTCTCAGCTAACTCAAAACTTAGTTTAGTACGCGTACTGTTCTCAAAAAATATGTTGGCAATAGTAATGTCACGAAGGGAAGGTACTTTTTTGATGGACCTATTGATCACTTCTTTGAACTGATCGGCTGTTTCGAAAATCAGTTGAATATCCTTTTTGTTCAGATATTTGATTCCCAACAGGTGTTTCACACTTAGTACCGACATACTTTTATTTGTTTACTAAATAAACCACGTCCTTTCCCTCATTTTCTTCCCACATCACTTTCACTTTTTCATCATTGATAGCATCTACCTGTCTCCCTCTGTAGTTAGGCTGTATGGGTAAATGCCTGCTAAACCTTCGGTCTATCAGGGTCAATAATTCTATTTCCTGAGGTCTTCCAAAAGACTGGATCGCTGTTAAAGCAGCGCGTATACTTCTTCCGGTGTACAACACATCGTCTATTAAAACAACATTCTTCCCTTCTATCAGAAAATCTATATTGGTGTTACTCGCTTCCAGGGGCTTATCGCTCCTTCGAAAGTCATCGCGGAAAAAGGTAATATCTAACAGTCCCAGTTTAATATCTGGAACCTTGTATTCTTCCTTAAGGATCTTTGCCAAGCGGTTGGCTAAATAGCTACCCCTGGGCTGTATTCCTATTAAAACGGTATCAGAGAAATTCAGATGGTTTTCTAAAAGTTGGCAAGCCAGGCGATGTAAAATTATATGGATTTCTTTAGAGGAAAGAAGTACTTTTTGACTCATGGTTTGCGCGACCAACATATTTGACATCAAAAATAGCGATTTCTATTCAATAAAAAGGAACCCTGTAAAATATCATCCCGCACCATGAAGGGTTATATCGTGAAAAGGCTAAAAAAAAGCCCTGACATTGCGGCCAGGGCTTTACTCTATGTTTACTTAGACAATGTAAAAGCTTACTTCTTTTTGCTACCGGCTTCCATTTTGTCTTTCAACGCTTGCAATTGCTCATTGGCGTCGCCC
>NZ_JBATLB010000282.1:0-7816 GCF_049669965.1 Muriicola sp.
GTGCAGGAAGTGGTCATAGAAACCGGGGAATTCTTACGCCCCGAGATCACTGCAGCGGTAGAGAACAACAGACTGGTAGTAAGAAATACAAATAATTGCAACTTGTTTCGGGAATATGGGATCACAAAGATTTTTGTGACCTCTCCAAATATAAATGAAATACGCAGCAGTACCGGTTGGCCCATTCGGAGTGATGGAATCCTATCCTATCCGGAATTGCAGTTGATCTCCGAAAGTTTTAGCAACCCGGAGACTGAAACTACAGACGGATCTTTCGATCTTAACCTCGCCACTCAAAACCTATCATTGGTAGCGAATGGAATCGCCTACTTCCAGTTAAGAGGAAGTACAGACCAACTTAGGGCTACCATAGCTGCAGGTGATTCCCGGATAGAAGCTGAAAATTTAATAGCGCAGGAGATAGTCATTAACCATAGAGGGAGTAATGATATGCTGGTGAATCCACAACAAATACTAAGGGGAGTGATCAGGGGCACAGGAGACGTTCTTAGTTTTACAAGACCAGATTCTGTTTCTGTTGAAGAATTATACAGGGGCCGCCTGATCTTTAAGGAGTAAGAGATTTATGGGTTTTATAGAATATTTAAGGCAACTTATCACCCCTGCTGTTTTGGGCGAGGCAGCCGGTAATACAATGGCCATAAAACAAATTGATGCGCGTTTCCAGACATTAATAGACAGTGGCAGTCTGCCTGGTTTATCGGTCACCGTACTTAAAAAAGGAAGAAAGGTCTTCCAAAAAGGTTATGGCTATGCCGATATAGATCGCAAAATAGAAGTAGACCCCTGCAAGACACAATTTAGGATCGCCAGCGCCTCCAAGCCAATTGCTGCTATGGCTTTAGCCAAAATGGTTGCAGAAAAGAAAATAGATCTGGATACTTCCTTCTACAATTACATCCCTTATTTTCCAAAAAAGAAATACGATTTCACTATTCGTCAACTGGCTTCTCATACGGCCGGTATCCGTGGGTATAGAGGCAAGGAATATGCCTTAAACAAGCCTTTTTCCATCAAAGAGAGTTTACAGATTTTCCAGGATGATCCCTTAGAATTTTCGCCGGGAACAGATTATTTGTATACCAGTTTTGATTGGGTGCTGCTCTCTCTTGCCATAGAAGAGGTAAGTGGAATGCCGTTTTCAGAATACGTGAGAAAAGGAGTGTTGGATCCTTTAGGGATGCATGCTACCCAGGCAGAATTTCCTGGAGTTGTTAAGAAGAGCATCGCAACGCCCTATACCGGGAGGAGATCCGGTTTTCGAAAGGCTATTCCGATAGACAATCAATTCAAATTGGCAGGGGGAGGCTATCTTTCTACCTCAGAAGATCTGGTGAAACTTGGAAGCGCATGTCTTGAGAATACTTTGATCCCTGCCGATATCTTGACCCAATTCCTGACTGCTCAACAAATAAATGGAAAATCTACCTATTACGGATTGGGGTGGCAGGTGAGCGAAGATCTTCAAGGTAGGCCCTATGTTGGACACGTAGGGAATGGAATAGGAGGTTATAGTAATTTCCTGGTTTACCCCAGAGAAGAAATGGTGATAGCTTTGCTGATCAATTGTACTGACCCCGGCATACAAACAGTATTGGATACGGAGATACTACCTTTATTTTTTTTGAGTAAGAAAGCAGATGTGTGACCATTTAAGAATTTGGGGTATTTGAGTTCCAACGAATTCATTATCTTTAAATTGGGTTCCCCATATATTTCGATCGATATGTTTTGAAAACCCTTCCTTATAAGTAACTAACATTATTTACCATGAAAAGAAGAGATTTTTTAAAGAATACAGCTGTTGCCTCCTCGGTATCCTTATTACCTTCCTCTATGTGGGGAATGCATCAGGATAAAAAATTACGCACTGCCCATATTGGGATTGGGGGCATGGGGGCAGAAGATCTGAAATCTGTTTCCTCGCATCAAAAAGTGGAGGTGGTAGCTCTCTGCGATGTAGACTCCACCAATTTAGAAGCAGCCAAACTTCTTCATCCAAATGCCAGGATTTTTGCGGATTACCGAATGCTCTTTTCAGAAATGGCAAATGAGATAGACGCAGTGATCGTCTCCACGCCAGATCACACACATGCACCTGCTTCCATGCTGGCCATGCAATTAAATAAACCTGTGTATTGCCAGAAGCCACTGGCCCATCATGTATCAGAAGTGAGAGCTATGCGAAAGCTTGCTGAGGAGAAAAATCTGATCACTCAGATGGGGATACAGGTTCATTCATTTTACGATTATAAATTAGCAACATTACTGATACAATCCGGAATTATTGGGAAGGTCTCCTGTGTACGCGCATGGTCTCCCAAGAATTGGGGATACGACGGACCAGCACCAACAGGAGCAGATCCTATTCCTGCAGATCTGAACTGGAATTTGTGGTTGGGTACTTCGGCCACCCGGCCCTATAAAGATCAGGTATACCATCCTGCCAACTGGCGAAAATTGTTAGATTTTGGCTGTGGTACCCTGGGAGATATGGGGGTACATATTTTTGATACGCCTTATAATGCTCTGCAGCTAGATGTGCCGTTTACAGTAAAAAATAATTGTCGCAGACCCAATGGTTTTGGGTATCCAGAGAAAAATACGGTAACCTATGAATTTCCCGCTACACCCTATACGACCGAAACTTTAAAATGGGTATGGTACGATGGGAAAGGTGCCCCTGCAATGCACAAAGATCTAAAATTACCCAACAACGAAAAACTCCCACTACAAGGAGCCATGTTTATTGGTGAAAAAGGAAGATTACTTTTGCCCCATTTTATGGAGTTGCCCAGACTTATTGTAGACGGTGAATACAAAGAAATAGACATAAGCCCGTTTGAACAATCTGGCCAAATAGGGGAACCAGTCAGAGACTACGATTTGGAAGGGCATAAGCACTATCACCAGTTTGTGGATGCCTGTTTAGGGACAGACACCTGCACGGCACCGTTTTCGTATGCTGCCCGACTAACAGAAACCATACTATTAGGGGTCATTGCGGGCCAATTTCCGAACAAAAAATTACACTGGGATAATGAAACAGCCCGGTTTAAGGAAGCAAAAGCCAACAAATACCTGGCAGGGAATTATCGCGATTTTTAGTTTAAATTTCCATAGACAATCTGCTATAAGAAAGCGTTGATTTTTTTACTTAGGATCTATAAAATTTGGATGATTCGTTGTTTCCATACCCCTAATTATTGTAACCTCTTGTTCACCCAAACCAGGCGAGGTGACCCTTTAAAGCTGGAAGAATGAAAAACCAGAAACTGAACGGCATTTTGCAGACTTAGCACAAAAAAAGGGAATACCCGAAGCGTTTTTGACCTGCGCCAATGAGGATGCGGTGTTGATGAGAAACAATTTACTGATCATTGGAAAAACGGCCATCGCTCAACAGTTTGAAACACAAGAGGCATCAGGGGACACTACCAGCTTAAGCTGGAAGCCAGATTTTGTAGATGTTTCTAACTTTTGAGATTTAGAGTATACCTATGGAACCTTTGTGTATACCTCTCAAGATTCTACAGGACATGCTAATAACATTGAGGGGGTATTTTATACGGTATGGAAAAGACAAGCGGATGGTAGCTGGCGCTTTGTTTTGGATTAAAAGTGCATAGATCTTAACCTCAGAGATTAAAACGGTAGGTAGCCTTTAGTAGAAAGGTATTGTTGGCTTTTTGATTAAAAAGCTGATCATTGATGATGCTTCCAAAACTGTCATTCACATCACCACTCCCTGTGATTCCCTGAGACCATACCAGAAAAATTTCAGATCCCGGGATATATTCCCAGCGAAGGACCAGGTTAGAACGGAATTGCACAAAAGCAAAGTCGGGATCACTAAAACTATAGTCAACAGAGCCATCGAGATCCTCATCTATCTCATATAACCCGTTGTTAAACTGTATCTGATCTTCAGAATACCAGTTAACTCTGTTATCAATGTTCTCTGCCGTGGCATTCACCACATAATTAAAATCTGAGAAATTAGCTTTAAAAATAAATGGCTGCCCATAGTACTGCAGACTCAAGTTGGGGTTTAGATTGTAATTTATTCGTAAGGTAGTGCTGAGTGTTTCCTGATCTATGGCGCCCAAAATGTACCTTGGCTGGTTACCGAAACTTTGCTCGCTAACGTATTGTGTTCTACTTGGATTCTGAGAGTACTCTGTGTTTAATGAGATGCTCAGGGAATTAATAGGCTGGTAATTAAATCTCAATTCATAGTTGTAAAAGGAAAAATTATTTTGGGTGGCCTGAGAGTTGACGGTTCCGGCTATGACGCTCAATTTCTTTCGGCGATCAGTTCCAAAAAAGAAGAACCAAAAATTCTCTTCATTATACCGCCATCTTGGGCCTCCTCTAAGAAATGTATTGACAAAAATACGGGGCTTGTGGGCTGCGCCGAAATCTATAAGGGAATTATTCTTAAAATTAATAAAGCCATTAATTTCATATTGAATACGGTTGTAGTTCCCCTCAAAATCGAATGCAGTGGAAATTTCAGTAGAAAAATTAGCTTGTCTGAACCAGGTGGTAGGCTGGTTAAATACTCTTCGGATGTTAGCGTATTGCCTAAGGTCATCGGCCTGTCTTAAAAATCCAATATCGTTTAATTCCAGTTCGGGAGACTTCCAGAAAGCACCTCCACTATAGCGCCAATTACCACCTCCGCCTTTGCCTATCTCAAAGCGGCCACCAGTGCCGCTCAGGGAGGTACGCGTAGGATCTACTGACACATGGCTCGCGTCCGATCGTTGAAATAAATGGGTAATACTGCGTTGTGTTTCTTCGATGGCCAATTCACTACCTACGACCTTACTAAAAGTAAAAACCCCTTCCATATAGTAGGTGCGGTTCTTCCAGTTATGCTTAAAATCGATCCCGCCGGTATAAGCAGCCTTATGTAAGAAGTCCAGATCACCTTCCAACTGCCTATTGGCGGCAGTGAAAATGCCGCCTATGTATGAGTTGCGCTCATTGAAATCTTTCTGTGCCCTGGCTACCAGGTAATTGGTTAGGGGTTCTACAATTTCTTTTCGTTCGTTTCCAATGACCGGTAAACCGTTGATAACTTCAGTACGTGTGTCCAGGGCTACTTCGCCATATTCCTTGGCAGTAACACTTTCCAATAGTCCAATCGTCCAACCATTTTGGGTCTTTCCACTAAATTTGGCGGCACCGAGGATGGTGGTGAAATTAGGGACATCCTCATATTCTCCAAGATCGGCGTTTGCCGTCGTGGATCCCTGAGGTGTTCTGCCAATTCTTCTGGAGAAAAAAAGATTATCAGGACCACCTCCTATTCGATAATCAAATACACTTTTATTTTCAACAAAGAAAGGGCGTCTTTCCTGAAAGAAGATCTCAAATCCATCAAGGGCAATGGCCCCTGGGTCTGCATCTACCTGCCCGAAGTCGGGATTTATCGTGAGATCGAGCGTCAGGTCGTTGGTGATCCCAATTTTTGCATCCAATCCGGCAGCCAGTTTTGAGTCCTGCCCGTCCCTGAACGGACTACCATCTTCAGCCTCATAACTGTCTAACTGTGTAAGCGTATAGGGTTGTATTTCCAATTGTTTTTGTGGGATAAGTCCGATAAGACCCTGCAATTCACCAAATTCACTTACCCAACCGGGAGGATTGGCATCTACAGCTTGCCATAAGGATCGTTCCTCATTGTTAAAATACCGGCGGGTAGCCTGCAATCCCCATACTTGTTCCTGTGCATTGCTAAACCGAAGCTGACTTAAAGGAATTCGGATCTCTGCGGTCCACCCATCTGCATCTATATGGGTGCTGAGAAACCAAATTGGATTCCAGCTAGAGTCAAAATTATCGTTATTGGAAACAAACTCATCACTTTTCACCCCTGAAGAAGACGCTGTGAATGAAAAGGCTGTTCTATCATCATTATAACTATCAATGTTAATTTCTACCCAGTCCCCAGGAAAAGTGTCGCGTCTACCAAGCCTTCGTTCTATGGTTGACGGATCTTTTTGATAACACTTAAAGCCTACATAGAGATTTTTATCATCATACAGGATCTTCATAAGCGTCTGCTCCGTGGGTGCGGTACCTGTATCTGGTTGAAATTCTATAAAATCACCTGCCCACTCTACCAGACCCCAGGCTTCATCTTCCATGAACCCATCTATTTTGGGAGATGCTATGGCCCCTATGTTTTTAGTTGAGTAAACGCGTTTTACGCGCACGCTGTCCCGGTCTTGGCCATAACAACGCATAGCCATGCCAATAAGTACGAAAATACCTAGAAGTGTTATTCGCATTGGTTAGTTGTTGTGTTTTAAAGACGCCTTGTACCTGCCTTTGTTACACTAAATTGGAAATTATTTGAATTTTCCCGGGAAATGCGTTAAAGCTTTCAGAAAAGTTACCGGCTTAACCCCCCTAATAATATGCATTGAAGCAAGCCAATCTGCCATTCACCTATATCTTAAAATATTGTTTAATTTTAAGGATAGGTCCTTTTCTGAAAGGAGGCTTATGCACTTAAATGAAATACATGGAATATCCTATAATTTTTCAAAAAATCAGAAGGATCAGTTTTAAGCTGTTGCTTATGTTTATTTCTTTTTATTCAACTGCTAGTTGGGGTCAGGTGAAGACTGTTTCAAAAGAAACAATGACCCTGCAGGCTACATGGATCTCCACGATAAATTCGAAGGAAAACCCCTCCTTGCTTTACAATGATTCTAGTGGTCTTTTCGTAGATGATTCATTATTTATTGGTCCTTCTACTATTCAAAAGGCATTGTATTCACAGATTGCCAAGGTTGGGACATTCGTTCAGTACGATACCATAGCCTCCTATCAATTACACGAAGGAAGTGTACTGGCAATCGGAACCTATACAACAGCTAAGGGCCTAAAAGTTTCCAGTATCATCGGTTGGCGAAAAGATGAAGTGTGGATAAAAGCCTTTGAGGCATTGGAGGAAAGATCGGTTCATATGCCTTATGCAAAGGAAGACATTGATCTGATGCGATCATCCTGGGAACTGTATTCTAACCAGCACAGACCAGACCTCATTGTACAAAATATCTTCGCAGCAAATGGGCGTTATTTCTACAATGGCTTTGAAAATAAAGGCAAGCAGATCACGGAGGCTTATGGCTATATGAGGGATGAGTCTTATTCAATAGACCTGATGCCTAAAAAGGTTTATCAGGTAACCGATAGTGTGATCTATGAGATAGGGATCTACAGAACCACGGGAGAGGGATTGTATTTCTTGCTCTGGACCAAAGAAGGGGATAGTTGGAAACTTCTACTGGACTTTAATTTTTAATCACAATGTTTTGCCATTGGATTTCCGATATTTAATCAGATAATCTTTTAGGTGTATACATAAAACTATGAAAGCCTTTATCTATAAAAAATACGGCCCTCCAGACGTCCTTCAACTCATGGAGGTCCCCAAACCTGTACCAAAACCAAACGAGGTATTGGTAAAAGTGAGGGCTACTTCCGTGAACCGTACAGACTGTGCCAATTTAAGGGCGAAGCCATCAATAATGAGACTTTCCATGGGGCCGTTTGCTCCTAAAAATCAGATTTTGGGGACAGAGTTCTCTGGAGAGATCACTGAGATAGGAACAGCAGTTACCAATTATGAAGTAGGTAACCGAGTGTTTGGATTTTCCGACAGTGGTTTAAGGTCATATGCAGAATATTTGGTGCTTTCACCCAATGATGCCTTCAGTATCATCCCCGATCATATTTCGTTTCAGCAAGCTGCCGGCTGTATTGAAGGAGCTCA
>NZ_JBATLB010000283.1:0-8647 GCF_049669965.1 Muriicola sp.
GAATTATACTCTTGTTTGCAGTTTCGTTGCTCATAGGCCTTAAAAACCCCTTCTACTACCTGGAACTGAGTTGGTTTTCTGTAGGCATCAGTGGGCAAGCCCTGATATTGCTGTTTGGTGGATTATTCCTGCTGTACAAAAGCACTTCTGAAATTCATGAAAAAGTAGAAATGCCGGAGCACGACGAAGAGGCGCTAAAAGCAAAAAATATCACAAGTTTTTCAAAGGCCATTGTTCAAATACTGATCATTGATTTTATATTTTCGATCGACTCTATTCTTACCGCCGTGGGAATGACCAATGGAATTGGCGATCATCCCAATGATGCGCTGATCTTGATGATTATTGCAGTGGTAATCTCTATCATTATCATGATGATTTTTGCCAATGCCATCAGGGTCTTTATCAATAAGCATCCTTCCATGCAGCTACTTGCCCTGTCCTTTCTAATCTTAATAGGTTTTATGCTTATTGCAGAAGCCGCACATCTGAGTCATGCCCGACTATTCGGTTCAGAGATTGGGGCCATTCCAAAGGGATATCTATATTTTGCGATTTCATTTTCACTACTTGTGGAATTTCTCAACATGAAATACCGCAAAAAGGAAGAGATCATAGAAGATATGGAGGAAGAGGAAGAAGGATCCCTTAAAAAATAACTCCAGGACAGGTTTCCTTAATGTAATTACCATAGCACTCCTCTGCTGCTCAGGGATTTCCGGAAAGATCTATTGAATTATGCCGTTATTGCTAGAATAAGGTTATCTGCCCTTCAGAACCATCTTCCTCATCTGTTTTATCAGGAGATTTTGCAGCACCGTCTTTTTTGGGCGTTGGGATAACATCTTCCTCATCCACCACCTCTATATCATTTGGCTCATGCTTCTCGGGCTCCTCGTAAGGCAAGGGTGGCATTGCATTGATCTCAAGGACCTTTTCTTTAGTCAATTGGTTCCCCATAGCGGTGATCCCCTTAATTCCGATGAATTCTTCCAAATCAAGCTGCAGACTATCCTTTCGTTCCTGTCCGCGTTTTTTCGCAAAAACCAGCTCGGCCATAGGACGATGATCTGTAAATATTTTTTCCAGGTAAGATTTCGGGTGAGTGGTAATAATGGTTTCGTCTTTATCGGGGTTTTCTATCAGGAACCGCTTAATGTAGAATAACTCCTTCTCACCCTCCCAATAGATGGCAGTAATAGGCTTAGCGGGGATCCATTTTTCCAATACGATCATATCGTCATCAAAACGCATTATAATATCTGGAATGGCAGTTTTTACAACCCCTTTTTGATTAATAATAAGAAGACGATCATCGCTGGTAAATTCCCCTAACAATTCCCCTCTTCCGTCTACATTTAAACGTTGAATGGTATCATCGAACCAAATCTTTCTGGGCTTTAAGGTAGACAAGCCCTTCTCTTTTAATTCTATTCTCTTAACAGGGTATTTTGTGACAATATTTCCTTTAGAGGCCCGTCCTTTGATGATCACATCAGAAAAATCGAGGTCCCATTTAATTTTTTTGATACTCCCTGCCTGCCGAAGATTAATCGTAACTACTTCTGCCTCCCCATTGGGATTTGCCGTAAAATAGAGTATTTCTGATTGGGCCTTCCCGGTTGTCAAATCGTACATTTTATCCCTGGTGATACCTGTTACATTGAATCTCTTTACATAACTGGCCCCGCCACGCCCATCTTTATAGATCATATTATAGGTAGTGCGTTTGTCTTTTTTCTTGAAGACAGCCACATGAATAATGTTCTTATCTACAAAGGTTTTGGCATCTACTTTTGTGACCATCATTTGACCACTTTTGGTAAAGACAATAATGTCGTCTATATCACTGCAATCTGTTACGTATTCATCGCGCTTTAAGGAGGTCCCTACAAAGCCTTCCTCTTTGTTCACATAAAGCTTGGTATTGCGAATTACCACCTTTGTAGCTTCGATCTCATCAAAGATCCGGATCTCGGATTTTCGCTCTCTCCCCGCTCCGTATTTACTTTTCAGCCCTTTGAAATAATCAATGGCGTAGTCCACAAGATTTGCCAGGTAATTCTTGGTCTCTGCAATCCTGTCTTCCAGGCTTTGTATTAATTGCTGTGCCTTGTCTATATCAAATTTTGAGATCCTTTTAATCCGGATTTCGGTGAGTCGGACGATATCTTCTTCCGTAACCTCTCGTTTTAAATGCTGAATATGGGGTTTCAGACCCTTATCAATAGCACTTATAACCCCTTCCCAGGTCTCTTCTTCTTCAATTTCACGATAGATCCTGTTTTCTATAAATATCCTTTCAAGAGAGGCAAAATGCCATTGCTCTTCGAGCTCAGACAGTTGTATCTCTAATTCCTCTTTTAAAAGCTCTACCGTATAATCCGTAGAACGCTCCAACATCTCCTGAACCCCAATAAACAAAGGTTTGTTGTCTTCAATAATACAGCCTAGCGGAGATATGGAAGATTCGCAAGCCGTAAAAGCGTAAAGAGCATCTATGGTCTTATCCGGGGAGATTCCCGAGGGTAAATGTATAAGGATCTCCACCTCGGCTGCTGTATTGTCTTCAATTTTCTTGATCTTGATCTTTCCCTTATCATTTGCTTTCAAAATAGAATCGATGAGGGAAGAGGTGTTGGTCCCATAAGGGATCTCATTAATGACCAGGGTATTTTTGTCTAATTGAGAGATCCGGGCTCTCACTCGTATCTTACCGCCCCGCATACCATCATTGTAATTGGTAATATCAATGATACCTGAAGTGGGGAAATCCGGATATAATTTAAAACCTTGACCCTTAAGATGCTTAATAGAAGCGTCTATTAGTTCAATAAAATTATGAGAAAGTATTTTAGTGGAAAGGCCTACCGCAATCCCTTCGGCACCCTGTGCCAATAAAAGCGGGAATTTTACCGGCAGGTTTACCGGTTCTTTTTTTCGTCCATCGTAGGATGATTGCCAATCTGTTATTTTAGGACTAAAAACTACTTCCAGGGCAAATTTTGACAGACGGGCTTCAATATATCTGCTAGCCGCTGCTCCATCGCCGGTAAGAATATTACCCCAGTTACCCTGAGTGTCTATAAGAAGTTCTTTCTGCCCTATCTGTACCATGGCATCCGCAATACTGGCATCCCCGTGTGGATGATATTGCATAGTATGCCCTACAACATTGGCAACCTTATTATATCGGCCGTCATCGAGTTCCTTCAGCGAATGCATAATCCTGCGTTGTACAGGTTTAAACCCATCTTCAATGGCCGGAACCGCTCTTTCCAGAATTACGTAAGAAGCATAATCCAGGAACCAATCTTTGTACATGCCAGTAACCCTGGTAAGTGCATCTTGTTGTCCTTCCTGACCTTCCTCTTTCGCTAGGTGCTCATCTTCATGTTCCTCCATATAGAAAGACTCGTATTTACTTGATTTTTAATTATTCCTGATCTATAAGATCAACTTCTACTTTAAGATTGTCTATGATAAACTTTTGTCTGTCAGGTGTATTCTTGCCCATATAGAATTCCAATAATTCTTCTATGGATAAGGCCTTATCTAACATCACAGGCTCTAACCGAATATCGTCTCCGATAAAATGCTGAAACTCATCCGGAGAAATTTCTCCTAGTCCTTTGAAACGGGTGATCTCTGGTTTCCCACTCAGTTTTTCGATCGCTGCATTTTTTTCATCCTGACTATAGCAGTAGATGGTCTCTTTTTTGTTTCGAACCCTAAATAAAGGTGTTTGCAAGATATAGAGGTGGTTTTCCTTTATCAATTCAGGAAAAAACTGAAGGAAAAAAGTGATAAGAAGCAAGCGTATATGCATCCCATCTACGTCTGCATCTGTGGCAATAACGATATTGTTATACCTCAAATCCTCCATGGATTCCTCAATATTTAGTGCCGCCTGCAGAAGGTTGAATTCCTCGTTCTCATAAACGATTTTTTTCGACATTCCATAAGAGTTCAGCGGCTTACCTCGCAAGCTGAATACCGCCTGGGTATTAACGTCTCTCGACTTTGTAATGGACCCGGAGGCAGAATCCCCTTCTGTAATGAACAAAGTGCTCTCTAATCGTCGTTCACTTTTCATGTTATCCAGGTGTACCCGGCAATCTCGTAATTTCTTATTATGCAGACTCGCCTTCTTGGCCCTTTCACGTGCAAGTTTACGTATCCCGGATAATTCCTTGCGCTCCTTTTCGGCCATCATGATCTTACGTTGGATCTTATCGGCAGTTTCAGAATTCTTATGAAGATAATTATCTAGTTGTTTCCCAACAAAGTCATTGATATAGGTGCGCACCGTTGGAAAGTCCCCCCCCATTTCAGTAGAACCCAATTTAGTCTTGGTCTGACTTTCAAAAACAGGCTCCATCACTTTGATGGCTATGGCAGAGATAATACTCTTTCGCACATCCGAAGGATCGTAATTCTTCCCGTAAAAATCGCGTATTGTTTTAACCAAGGCTTCCCGGAACGCCGATTGGTGTGTGCCTCCCTGGGTAGTATGCTGTCCATTCACAAAGGAATGGTATTCTTCGCTATACTGAGTCTTGCTATGGGTAATGGCCACCTCTATATCCTCCCCTTTTAGATGGATGATGGGATACAGCAGATCATCTAAACTATTGTTGTCTTCCAGTAAATCTTTAAGACCGTTTTCAGAAAAGAACTTCTCTCCGTTAAAGAGTATAGTCAGACCAGGATTCAGGTAGACATAGTTCTTGAGCATGCGCTCTATATACTCATTGCGGTATTTATATTTTTTGAAAATCACCTCATCTGGTGTAAAGACCACCTTGGTGCCACGTCTTCTGGATGTCTCCTCAAGAAGCTCTTCGTTTATCAGGTTCCCACCTTCAAAATCTGCTGTCTTTGATTGACCGTCTCTGGTGGATTCTACCCTGAAAAAGGAAGACAAAGCATTCACAGCCTTGGTTCCAACACCATTTAATCCGACCGATTTTTTAAACGCACGGGAATCGTACTTACCACCGGTGTTCATTTTTGAAACTACATCAACTACCTTGCCTAGCGGAATTCCCCGTCCAAAATCTCTTACAATCACTTTGTCGCCCGCTATAGATATCTCGATAGTCTTACCTGCTCCCATGACAAATTCGTCAATACAGTTATCGATAACCTCCTTAAGTAAGATATAGATCCCGTCGTCTGCGGAAGAACCATCACCGAGTTTTCCAATGTACATTCCGGGGCGCATACGAATGTGCTCCTTCCAGTCCAGAGACCGGATATTCTCTTCAGTATATTGGGTTTGTGACATATATTTGGGGTATATCCCTGCTAATATAAAATTTCAAGGCAGAAATCAAAATGTACCTAAAAGAAAGTAATTAACAATACGCCGACGATATTGTTAATAGCTGTATTTATTGGGTTTGAACCAATTCCACACATAAATTACAAAAGGGCTATACATTAAATCTAAAGTGCATCACGTCGCCATCCTTCACAACGTATTCTTTTCCTTCCACCCGCATTTTACCTGCTTCCTTTACCTTGGCTTCACTACCAAAGGTAACATAATCGTCATAAGAAATAACCTCGGCCCGGATAAAACCTTTTTCAAAGTCTGTATGTATCACTCCGGCTGCCTGAGGCGCTGTGGACCCCACTGGAATGGTCCATGCACGTACTTCTTTGACCCCTGCGGTAAAATAGGTATGCAGGTTTAACAGGTGGTAAGCGGCCCGTATTAGTTTAGAAGAGCCTGGTTCATCCAGACCAAGATCCTCCAGGAATAATTGGCGCTCTTCGTACGTATCCAATTCATTAATATCTGCCTCGGTCCCAACGGCTAACACCAGGACCTCTGCCTTTTCATTGGCAACCGTCTCTTTCACCTTCTTCACGTAGGCATTGCCTTTCACTGCAGATGCTTCATCTACATTACAGACATAAAGCACTGGTTTGTCTGTGATGAGTTGCAAGGGAGATACAAATTCCTTTCTGTCTGCCGCATCGATATCTATGGCCCTCACCGAAACACCTGCTTCCAGGTGTTGTTTTATTTTGGCTAGTACAGCTTCCTCCTTTTGTGCTTCTTTATTGCCTGTTTTTGCGGCCCGTTTTACTTTGTCTAATTTTTTTTCAACAGATTCCAGATCCTTTAACTGCAATTCCATATCAATGGTCTCCTTATCACGAATAGGATCTACTGAGCCATCCACATGTACCACATTATCGTCATCAAAACAGCGCAAAACATGGAGGATCGCATCCGTTTCCCTGATGTTTCCGAGAAACTGGTTCCCAAGACCCTCTCCTTTGCTTGCACCCTTTACGAGTCCGGCTATATCCACAATATCAACGGTTGCAGGCAAGACCCTTTCCGGGTTGACGAGCGATTCTAATTTCTCGAGCCTGGTATCGGGTACATTTACTACCCCAATATTGGGCTCTATGGTGCAAAAGGGGAAATTGGCACTCTGCGCCTTTGCGTTGGATAAACAATTGAACAAGGTCGATTTTCCTACGTTGGGTAGTCCTACAATACCTGCTTTCATTCGTATGTTTCTGGTTTACGGGGTGCAAATATACTTTTTACTCCTATATTTATTGTCATAATGACGCATAGAACTGCAATATGAATCCATCTATTATTTTACAAGGCTTACTTTACGATGAGAACTCATCTTTTTTACGTGGACCCGCTAAGGCCCCTCCTGAGATTAGAGCGGCATATCACAGCTCATCTGCTAATTATTTTGCAGAGAATGGGCTCGAAATACGTCCGGAGACCTTTGAGGACAAAGGTGATTTTAAAATAGAGGAATATTTTGATATAGAGAAAATTACATCTACTAACTTAAATAAGAACATCGCGCTTATTACCTTGGGTGGGGATCATTCAATCAGCTATCCGGTGGTGAAGGCATTCTACAGGGAACATGGGCCGATGGACATACTGCACATTGATGCCCACGGAGATCTATATGACAGTTTTGATGGAGATAAATATTCTCATGCCTGCCCATTTGCCAGGATCATGGAAGAGCAACTGGCTAGTAGACTTGTCCAAATTGGGGTAAGGACCTTGAATTCTCATCAAAGGGAGCAAGCGCAGAGATTTGGAGTGGAGATTATAGAAATGAAGGACCTGAATCTCCATAAGTTGCCTGTTTTTAACAATCCTATCTACCTTTCAGTAGATATTGATTCGCTAGACCCCTGTTGTGCACCCGGGGTATCACATCAGGAGCCAGGGGGATTAATGACCAGAGAATTATTGCATATTATTCAGAGTATCTCCGTTCCCATCATTGGTGCCGATATAGTAGAGTACAATCCTGATCGGGATATTAATAAAACTACGGCCATGGTCTGTGCCAAGATCTTTCGTGAAATTCTCTCCAAAATAATTTCCAACAACCACTTAAACCCTTGATGCTGATCGGCTTTAAAAAAAATCTAACAATCTGTGCGCAATTTTATGAGATTGATGCATCTATTACTTATTAAAAAGTGTAACAAAGAGCAAAGTATCTCGTCTCAAGTATCAAAATAGTATATAGTGATCATAAGAAAGAATCTTATTATTTGTTTTGCACTGCTGCTTGTTTATCATGTAAATGCGCAGAGCCTCCAAGGGAGAATAGTAGATAAGGTAACCCAGATAGGGATTCCCTATGCCACTGTACAGTATGCCACCAAGTATGGCACCATTGCTAACGAAGAAGGAAGCTTTACGCTGAATCTTCCTGAAAACAGTACGGATTCTCTTGTTATTTCTTCCATGGGTTACCAGCAAGAACGCATCCCAATTACGAGGTCGACAAAAGAACTGACGATATACCTGGAGCCATCGGTCATTGAATTAGAAGAGGTTTTATTGCGAAACAGGATGCCCACCGCAGAAGATATCATCAGAGAAGTACGTGCTGCCTTTCCTCTTAATTATGTCAGTGCGGAACAGAAATACCAAATCTTCTTTCGTGAAACATCTTATATGCGCTTTAATAAATTTGATGTAGAAATAGATAAGGCTACCGCCATTCCAAAGAAACAGGTAACTAAGGCCAGCAAATCACTAGATTCCCTCGCCAAGGTCATTATGAGCAGCAGTTTAATAGAATTTGAGGACCTAAGTGGTTTTCTCCTCTTAAAAGATAAGGACTCCAGTAAGATCGCTATAGATAAAGCCACCAAGCTAGTAGACAGTAAGAAAGACTTCTCCATGGAAAATGTCCAGGAGAAGGCCCAACAAATTATTTTACAATATTTAGACACTACCTTAACATATAAGTTAAAGACCGGCTTATTTAAAATTGAAGACTCTCTTGCCCTAAACGAAGAAAACTTTAAGAACGACCAAAAACAGGAATTTTCTAACAAGGAAATTAGATCTTCAATTCTGAATGCCTTTAAAGCTTCTCAGTTCTATGAACTTTCTTTTTTGGATAAAATTTTAACCCCCAATTCGTATCGATTTTCACTAGACGGCGCCTCCTTCTTCCAGGGGTATCCCATATATGTATTGTCTTTTGTACCCAAAAAGTCCAAAGCGAAATTTACCGGTAAATTATACATTTCGGCAAATGACTATGCCGTCTTAAAAGCAGATTACTCTTTTAGTGAGGGAAGAGAAGGCCGTAAATTTAATATGAAACTCCTGTTAGGG
>NZ_JBATLB010000284.1:0-1697 GCF_049669965.1 Muriicola sp.
AACCTCAAAAGGCCATCGATCTCATGCTAGATTTAGATAAGGGCATGAAGTATCCGGCTCTTAACACCTCCGGCATTCAGAAAACGTTAAAGCGGGAAATGCGAAACCTGGTGTATCAGGAGAAAAATCTCTTAAACACCGCAATGATCCCTGCCGAATTATCAAATAATCTCAAATACAATGTGCGACTGGTTTTTGAATGGAATGATGCTGAGGCAGAATTCAATTTGCAATTCGTAAATCCGCAGAAGCGCTATTTTAATTGGGAGCACAATAGAATGTCATCCAGTGAACGCATAAAAGATGAGATCTTACACGGGTATACTTCGGAAGAGTTCGAATTTTATGGAGAGGGGGTACAAGGCAAGTGGATTCTCAATGCTACATATCTTGGAAGTATTGATGCTACCAAAAAAGAGCCCCTGGTATTAAAATGTACCATCTATCAAAATTTTGGATACCCGGACCAAACCGCCGAAGAGTTTGTAGTACATTTCATGGAACAGGATGAAACCAAACAGCTACAAATCTTGTCGGTGAAATAGTGAAAAATTACTATATTTATGAAAGTTGGCTAGATTATTGATGCTATTGTTGAAAGATTAATTAAAGTTTTTGCTATGAAACGAATCATTTTTTCACTCCTCCTCCTGCTAATTACAGTACACACACAAGCCCAGGAAAAACAACTTACCATACGTGGCAAAGTGACCACTATGGATACCCCATTGATCAATGCTGAAGTGCAATCAGATAAAACCGGCGAAGTCGTAAAAACGGACGCAAAGGGAATGTATGAATTACAGACAAGTCCTGGAGATCTGGTCATCTTCTCTTATCCTGGTTTGGCCGATATGGAGATCGTTGTAGAGGATGTAACCTCTGTCCTGAATATTAAGATGAATTCCGCTGTAAACGTGCTTGATGAGGTGGTCGTTGAAAAAACGAAAATAAAAAGCCAGAAGCAATTAAGAATGGAGTATAACTCCAATAAAAACCTTATAAATACGGCCTTTGGTATTCTGGATAAGGAGATTACCAATTTTGCGGTCAGAATTATTGATAAATCTCAATTTCTTTATGGAGGTATAGATCTGGCATCGGCCATTCAATACCGGGCACCTGGCATACGCGTGGATCGTTCAGGAGATTTTTATAAACCAGTCATTTATTTACGGGGCTCTGCCTTAGGTTTTTTTCCGGCTATCTATGATGTGGATGGACTAATTCTGACAGAGTTTCCTGATTTTGTAAATATCGAGAATGTAGAACGCATTGCAATTTTGAGTGGCCTGGGCTTGGGTATCAAATATGGAGGACAGGCAAATGGAGGAATTATTGTGATTAACACAAAAGGGGCCAATACCTACCGCGATCCCAGAACCGGTGGGCCCTATGATCAGGCTTTGCTGCGAAACAATATTTATGAGGGATCGGCTATTTCAAAGCAACAAGCAGATAAAAACGTCCCTGAATACCTAAAAGCCATCTATGCTGCTACCTCAGAAAAAGAAGCGATTGAATTATATGAAACCCAGGCAAAAGCCTATAGCAGTTCCTTGTATTACTTCCTTGATGTGTTTGGATATTTCTCTGCAAAATGGCAGAATAAGGCATTTGCAGATCAGGTCATTCAAGATCACTGGTATTTGTTTAAGGACAATCCGGTTGGTCTAAAATCACTGGCCTATCTGTAT
>NZ_JBATLB010000285.1:0-3132 GCF_049669965.1 Muriicola sp.
TCCAGGACTGTTGACAGCAAGACTCCATGAAGACAAGAAGGTGCAGGATGTTTAAACATCTGAAACTAAAAGGGATACTCAGAGAAATTAATACAGTATGAAAACAACACCTGAACACGACGCCCGAATTGCAAAAATGATATTTGCAGGGGTATATCCTCATTATGTCACTAAAGTGGAGAAAAAAGGCCGGACCAAGGAAGAACTACATCAGGTGATAGAATGGCTGACGGGTTTTGATGCCAAAAAACTCAAGGAACTTATAGACGAAAAAGTAACTTTTGAAACCTTCTTCGCAAAGGCAAAACTGAATCCAAATGCTCACCTTATAACCGGTGTTATTTGTGGATATAGGATAGAAGAAATTGAAACCCCATTGACAAAACAAGCAAGATACCTGGACAAGTTGGTGGAAGAGCTGGCCAGAGGCAGAAAGATGGAGAAGATTTTACGACAAGGGTAATTAAAACAAAAAGGGACACTGCTCGCTTCCACAACTATAAATGACCCACCTGAGGTACCCACCCGTCTTCTACCCGCCTACTTCTGAAACCCTATAGTTATGAGGAAACACGCAGTTTTTGCTTTCGCTAGTGCGCTGCGCTCTTGTAATTGCAATTTGCTATCTTTCAATTTCGCAACGAAACTGTACACAAGAGCCTTGGCAACTAACACAACAAACCAAACCGATGAATAAAACATACATTTTTACCTTACTATTTTTAGTGACTACAACAAGTCTCTTTGCACAAGTAGATTTTGATCCTGAACAAAGGCTTGTGGAATTGTCAGGAAATAAAGAAAATATCGGAATTGTTGCCGGCTATAGTATCGATGGTGAAGTGAAGTGGTCCCAATCTGCCGGTGTAAGCTGTCAGGATAGTGACATCCCCTTTTCATCAACAACCCTAACAAGAATTGCATCCATCGCCAAGAATTTTACGGCGGCGGCCATCATGCAGCTGGTAGAAAAAGAAGTTATTAGTCTAGATTCACCCATTGAAAACTATTTGCCAGATGTACCCACAGACAAAAAACAGATTACCGTACTGCAGCTTATGGCTCATACGTCAGGGATCCCGCAATACCTTGGAGAAAAAGAAATTGAAAATACCATCCACTACGAATCTTTACAGGATGCCATGGAGATATTTATCCAAAGACCCTTATTATTTGAACCGGGCACTAAATATTTCTACACCACCTATGGCTATGTAGTTTTGGGTAGAATCATAGAATCCGTAACCTCTATGACCTATGAAGATTATATGAAGAAAAATGTTTTTAAAGTAGCGGCAATGAGCCATACCTTCATCGAAGATATCAACAAAGCCTACTTACATAAATCGTGTCTTTATCACAATAACGGAAGAAAAGCAAAAGAAGGAAATCAAAACGATTTAAGTAACAGAATACCAGGGGGTGGATTTATTAGTACGTTGGAAGATCTCCTGAATTTTGGAAACGCCTTGCTGCAAGATAAACTAATAACAAGGGAGAGTTTGGATAAAATGCTAAAATACCAGCCAGTTGAATACGATGGAAATAAATACGGTTTGGGATGGTTTCTATACGGCCCGCCACCAAATGAAAATTTAGTGATCGGGCATAGTGGCGGGCAAACAGGTTGTACAAGTCAATTAATGATTGTACCCAGATCCAATACAGTAGTGGTGGTGCTATCTAATACCTCCGGAACATACCCGGCGGTAGCAACTTTTGCCTCTAAACTTATTAGATATTCTGAATCGAAGTAAAAAATAATTAGTACCAACAGTGTACAAAAGCGATTAAAACGGGTTTAATACTACAGCATTGAAATAGACTAAAAATCAACCAACCGGTAACCATTGCTTAAATTCTTTCGAATAATTACACAAAATTTACTTTCCGAAGGAAAAACAGGAACGTACGTAAAATTTGCAATTGGTACAATTGTTCGTGCAGAAATTAGAACTTTATTGGCTTTACAGGTCAATAACTGGAATGAAAATCAGCAGGCAGCTTTGTCAGAAACGTTTTAATGATGGCAATAAAATAAGAGTTAATTGATGTTCAAATCTATTTGTAAAATGAGGCACGGATAATATATCCGCGCTAGCAGCTTCTTACTGTGGATGATCTCTAAGGCTTCAGCTCCTTAATACTATCCATCTCCTTTCTAAAGCGGAGGATCATAAAACTGTCTAATTCCTGCCCAACACTGTCTCGCATGATGCGCCAGTTGGCGGCATTCATCTTAATTGTGTAATTCCTGATCTTATGAAACCTTTCCAGATTAAATCGGTTGGCCTTCCAAGCCGCTTCTGTGCTTTCCTGATGCTTCAGGTCCTGCAAATAAATACCTACCCCAAAGCCCAGTACTACAAGGATAAGAACTACAATAAATTGTTTTTTTGTCTTTATCAAAATTCGGGGTTCAAGAAACAACATCATTTAAAATGCTGTACTTTATGGAATCTAAAGTAGTGTTTTATTTTTCAATCCGGAATGATACAGGTCAAAGTGGCCCCAATCCACGATATACAGGACGTTTTTACTGCTTATTCGAACATCAAACTTATGAATTCGGCTACGCAGGCCGGTTTATCCGCGCCTTCTATCTCCACTTCGCAATTCCAGGTGATCTTCAGGCCATTATCTCCGTAATCCTCTATATGCTGTACACTTCCTTGTAATCGTACTCTGCTGTCTACCAACACCGGACTCGGAAAACGAACCTTGTTTAATCCATAGTTTACGCCCATTTTAGCCGACTTTACACTTACACTATCGCCAAGTAACTTGGCCAACAGCGAAACAGACATAAACCCATGGGCAACAGGTTTTTTAAAGGGAGAGTATTTAGCTGCTTTTTCGAGGTCTACGTGTATCCATTGAAAGTCCATCGTTGCCTTTGCAAAATCATTGATCATTTCCTGAGTGATGGTTAGCCAATCTCCTGTGGGAATAGTTTTCCCTTCCAATTCTCTGAATTCTTTAAAATTTTCAACTTCCAGTTTTGCCATGGTTACTTTTATCGTGAAGTTCCTCCATCAATCGTCAGACAAATACCCGATACAAATCGTGCTTCATCTGATGCCAGATACAAATACCCATACGCAATATCAATGGGCTGGGCAACCGTTTTCA
>NZ_JBATLB010000286.1:0-7536 GCF_049669965.1 Muriicola sp.
TTTGCCAAGAAAACCGGGGAGCACAGTGGAGGGACAAGAAGTTACGCTCTTTGAGTCATATACGGTCCCATCTAAAAAAACAATGTATAGCCTAAGTGGAGAATACGGTATTACATCGGAGGAGATCATTAAGCTAAACCCTATGATCCTTGAACAAGGTGGTCTTAAAGAGGGCATGGTTCTTAGGCTACCGGTAAAGAAACTGGAAACCGAGGAGGTAAATACAGAGAATTATATTTTTTACGAGGTAAAACCTAAACAGACCGAATACTCGTTAACGCGAAACCTGGGTATTGGCTATAGCGAATTGTTAGCCTTAAATCCATCCCTGTCAAGAGGTTTAAAAGCCGGGATGGTCCTAAAATTACCAAAAGAGAACGCAGTAAATCTCGAAGTGAGAAATTCCTTGATTCTGGATAAGATCAATCTTATAGACAGTATAAATCGGCAAAACAGACCACGCGTCCTTGTTTTATTGCCTTTCCGTCTCAACCGTCTTGATCTGGACAGCGTTGTAAATACTCAACAAGCTATTGAGCGAAGCAATGCTATTTCATACAGTCTGGGCCTGTACAGCGGAGCTCTTATGGCAGCCGATTCTATTGCCAAGCTCGGGGTGTCAGTGAGTGTAAAGGCATTCGATACTGAGTTAAGTAAAGAACGAGTACGGTCTATTCTGGCACAACAGAACATGGGGGAGATAGATGCGATCATTGGACCGCTTCAGGCAGATATACTCAAGGAAGTGGCTAGTCAGGTAAACCAGTATCAAATACCAATCATAGCGCCTCTTACTGCTGAGAGCGATCTTAGTTTGCCCAATGTGTTTTTTTCCGTGCCTTCGGATCAGTTACTCAGAAAAAAAATGTTGGATTATGTGGAGAATATAAGAACAGATCAAAATATCATAGTGATCAGTGATGCCAAGAACGATTCAACCCGGGCCATGATACAAGAGCGCTTTCCCTTGGCGAAGTCGACTCAGATATTAGAAAATGATAAAAATATTTCTCTGGATATTGAGGCATTTACCCTTTTACTTTCCTTGGAAAAAGAAAACTGGGTTTTTGTTGAAACAGATAATTTTAAATTAGTGGCCAGTGTTACCTCCATACTAAATTCTGCAAATACAGAAGAAACACCGGTACGGATGTTCACCACAAATAAGAATAAGGCATTTGAGAATGAGGTCATCTCGGGGACTCACCTTTCTAACCTTAATTTTACCTATCCGTCAATTTATAAGGAAACAGGCAATGATGTGTTTGTGCGAAATTATCGAAAACGTTACGGCTCCAATCCGGATAGATATGCTACCCGCGGATTCGACCTTACCTATGATCTTTTCCTCAAACTTGCCTACAGACCTAATTTGCTGGCGGTTTCAGATCGTATCGGACTCACCGAATATTCCGGGAATAAGTTCGATTATGCGAAAGACATTGCCTCCGGGTATTTTAACCTGGCTTCCTATATTATGATGTATCAAAACATGAGCATCAAACAATTAACTCCTTAGGATATGACCTCTAAAGTTACTTATACTGGTGATATGCGCACTTCTTGTGAGCATCTTGCCTCAGGAAACACCTTTATCACAGACGCACCGGTAGATAACAATGGGTTGGGACAGGCTTTTTCCCCAACCGATACCATTGCCACGGGTTTAGCAAGTTGTATGCTTACCGTTATGGGTATCAAGGCAAATTTGCTCGCTGAAGAATTAAAAGGATCTTATGCCGAAGTAACCAAACATATGGCCTCCAATCCCCGAAGGATCTCTAAGATTGAGGTAGAACTCCATATGCCAGTGGGAATTTCTGATAAAAACAGAATAATTCTGGAGCGTACGGCAAATACCTGCCCGGTGCTCGAAAGTATTCATCCGGACATAGAAAAAATAATTAATTTTCATTGGGGAGCTTAAGATATTTGTTGCTGTATGTGATGCTCGCAACGGCATTTAAGGTCAGTTGTCAGGAAGAAAATGCCATTAGATGGGCCCCTGATCACAGATTAAGCTGGAGCGATTTTAAGGCAGAGCCACCTCAAAACCCGCGTGTAGCGGCGATTACAGCAAGTGGAATTTCCTATCGGTATTCTGCATTGGAAAAACGGGGGCAAATGGAGGTAGATTGGAGTATCGACTCTTTTTTCTATCCTGAATCGTCCTGGTATGTGCCTGAAACCGCCAATAAAGTAATCCTGAGCCACGAACAACTTCATTTTGATATTTCTGAATTATTCGCAAGGAAAATGAGGGCAAGAGTAAGTAATTTTTCCTTTTCTTCTAATGTAAAGGCCGAAATGAAACGGATCTATGAACAGATCCTATTAGAGATGCGTGCATTTCAAAAACGCTATGATGAGGAGACTAATTATTCCAGACTGCTAGAGAAACAATTGGAATGGAATCAAAGAATTTCTGAGGATCTATTGTCCGATAACTAAGACGAAACTACTTATTAAGTTTTCGTCCTAAAGGCAATTAAGATTTTAGTCCTTTTTATTTTTGTAGTCTTCATAATAGAAGGCAGACCCAATGCCGGCACCAATCGCAATCCCCAAACTAATCCAAATTGCCAGATTGTTAGTAATTACGCCTACTACAGCACCAACTACCATTCCCATAGACATTCCAATGGCTAATTTTCGTTCCTTCTTCATACTGGTTTATGGTTTTGGTAAGTACTGCCTATATATCACAAATGGTGACTCCCTCTTTTAAAGCTGCGATCTTATCGGGCCAGCTTGGGATAAATTCTTGAGCCACATGGCCCTTAAAACCTGTTTTTACAATAGCCTTCATAATCGCAGGATAGTATAATTCCTGGGTTTCATTGATCTCATGCCTCCCGGGGTTTCCTCCGGTATGATAATGCCCAATGTATGGATGGTATTCTTCAATGGTGCGTATTACATCGCCCTCCATGATTTGCATATGATAGATGTCGTAAAGTAGTTTGAAATTTTCTGAGTCTAACGCCTTACAGAGGGAAACACCCCAGGAAGTATGATCGCACATATAATCCTTGTGGTCTACTTTGGAATTCAATAATTCCATCATGATGACCACTCCGTGTTTTTCTGCCAGGGGTAAAATTTTCTGCAAGCCATCAACCGCGTTTTGTAATCCCTCTGCATCATCTATTCCACGACGGCTGCCTGAAAAGCAAATTAGGTTGGTGTATCCGGCTGCCGCTACTTTTGGGATCATTTCAGTATAGTTTTTGATCAGGGTTTTGTGATACGTCCTATCGCACCATCCATCGGTAAGATTTATCTCCGCACCCCAACACATCGAGGCGTGAATATGATGCTTTTTTAAAAGTGGCCAATCTTCAGGCCCAACCAGATCTATGGCCTTTACTTCAAGAGAGGATAGATTAGCAAGAAAGGTATCTAATGGGATATCTCCATAACACCAATAACAGGCACTGTGGTTAATGTTCCCTTTTAAATCTGTGGTAGCAGAAGACTCCATCCCTTTAAGGCCAGCCGTCGTTAATAGTCCGGCTGAAGCTGCGGCTGCCGACCCAATAAAAGACCTTCTTTTCATATGGATACACTTTTTGATCTCTTTCAAAGGTAATTTAATTAGATTTATAGATGCAAACGGAACCCAGGAAAGAAGAGTTGATAGCGCTTGCGCATTACAGAATGCCCTTTGGTAAATTTAAAGGACGCTATCTCATTTTGTTGCCGGAGTCTTACTTGCAGTGGTTCCATCAAAAGGGCTTTCCCGAAGGTAAATTGGGCTTTATGATGAAACAGGCCCTGGAAATTAAAGTGAACGGACTGGAAGGCCTCTTACTAAAGATCCAAAAAGATTTTCCGGCGGATTCCCTGTGATTTGAAAATGCAATTCGTATCTTTGAATCCCGTAACCAAGAATCGCAAGATGTCATCTACAAAATACGTATTCGTTACGGGAGGCGTTACTTCCTCGTTAGGTAAAGGAATTATTGCCGCCTCACTGGCTAAACTACTCCAGGCCCGTGGTTACAAGACAACCATACAAAAATTAGACCCCTATATCAATGTAGATCCGGGTACTTTAAATCCTTACGAACACGGCGAATGTTACGTGACCGATGATGGAGCAGAAACCGATCTGGACCTTGGGCATTACGAACGTTTTTTAAACGTAAAAACATCACAGGCAAATAATGTTACTACCGGGAGGATCTATCAAAGTGTTATAGAAAAAGAACGCCGCGGTGAATTTTTGGGGAAGACGGTTCAGGTTATTCCGCATATTACCAACGAGATCAAGGAGCGTATTCAATTACTTGGTAAAACCGGCGAATACGATATAATTATCACAGAGATAGGAGGCACTGTTGGGGATATAGAGTCTTTGCCCTATATAGAATCTGTTAGACAATTAAAGTGGGAACTGGGTGATAATAATGCCATAGTGGTGCACCTAACGCTGGTGCCATTCTTGTCTGCAGCCGGGGAATTAAAAACAAAACCTACTCAGCATTCCGTTAAAACTCTGATGGAGAGTGGGATACAGGCAGATATTCTTGTATGCCGAACAGAACATGAACTCTCGGATGAGATTAAAGAGAAGCTGGCCTTGTTTTGCAATGTAAAGCGAGAAGCGGTCATACAATCTATAGATGCCTCTACTATTTACGACGTTCCTATAATGATGCAAGAGGAGGGCTTGGATACAGTGGCTTTAAAAAAATTAGGCTTGCCAGATACTACCCCTCCGGACCTTACCCAGTGGAATGAATTCTTAGAAAGACATAAAAATCCAAAGAGCGAGGTGACCATCGGACTCATTGGAAAATATGTGGAACTCCAAGATTCATACAAATCTATTCTGGAATCTTTTATACACGCCGGAGCTATAAATGAGGTGAAGGTAAACGTTCAGTCTATTCATTCAGAATATATAACGAATGCCAACTTTGAGCAAAAGATGAAGGGTCTTGATGGGATCCTGGTAGCTCCAGGTTTTGGAGAACGAGGAATTGAGGGTAAAGTGAAGGCCGTTCGTTATGCCAGAGAAAATGGAATACCTTTTTTGGGAATATGCCTGGGAATGCAGATGGCCGTCATTGAATTTGCACGGAATGTCCTTAACTTAAAGGGAGCCAATTCTACGGAGATGGATGAGGAGACGATTTACCCTGTCATAAGTCTGATGGAAGAACAGAAGACAATCACCAACAAAGGAGGAACCATGCGTTTGGGTGCCTGGGACTGTGAATTAAAGGATGGAAGCCTGGTGCAAAAGGTATATCATGGCAAAAAAGAGATCTCTGAAAGACACCGTCACCGCTACGAATTCAATAATGACTATAAAGAGCAATTTGAAAAAGCCGGACTGGTAGCTTCAGGGATCAACAAAGCCACTAATTTGGTAGAAATTATAGAGCTGCCGGATCATCCCTGGTTTATAGGGGTACAGTACCACCCCGAATACAGGAGTACGGTTGCCAATCCACATCCATTATTTGTAGGATTCATCAAGGCCGTCCAGTTCCATAAAAAGCAACAAACCAATGCCAGTTTGGCATAAACTCCACATTTGGACTTATATTTGCAATCGCGTAAAACGTAATGATCTATCATTATTCCTGTATGGGATGTTAAGCAGATAGACACGAGAAACATTTCCATGGAAGAAAAGAAATTAGACATAAATTCGATCATTGGCTTCGTGCTGATATTTGGTATTCTGTTATTCTGGTTTTATCAGAATCAGCCTACCCCCGAAGAAATTGAAGCCCAAAAGGCGAAAATTGAACAGGAAGAAGTTGTAAAATCTCCTGAGGAAGAGATCATTGCGAAGCCGGTCTTGGAGACGCAACCAATTGATTTACAAGATTCAACAGCACTTGTAAATTACAAAAGTGCTGTGGGAGAATTTGGATTTTCACAGGTGTCCGAAGGAACCACCAAACTAGAGAACGACGTCTTGTTCCTGGAGATAAACAATAAAGGTGGGCAGGTTATAGAGGCGCGTTTAAAGAATTTTGTCACCTATGATTCTGTGCCGATCTTCCTGGTTAAAGACGGGAATGCTGTCTTTGATTTGAATTTTACCACCACCAATAACAGGATCATTAACACCAAAGATCTTTTCTTTGAGCCAACAATGTCCCAAAGCGGCAATGAACAGATCCTTTCCTTAAAGGCCAAGGTTTCTTCTACCCAATATCTGGAGTACCGGTATGAGATGAAACCTGGAGATTATTTAGTTGGTTTTACGGTACGTTCTCAGGGACTTGACGGAGTTTTTAATGAGAATCAACCAATTAATTTAAATTGGAAACTCAGGGGAATAAGACATAACAAAAGTATTCAATACGGAAACAGGTATACCCGTTTAACCTATAACCACGAAGGAGAGAAGATCAGTAAGCTATCTGAAAGTGGTGACGATGAAGAAAACGAGATAGATGTAAAGTGGTTGTCCTATCGCCAGCATTTTTTTAGTACCATTCTAACTACCAACAAGCATTTTGAAACCGTAGATATTTCTTCTAAGAACCTGGTTACGGAGGAAAGTCATACCGCTAAGTTCACCAAAGAGTTCAGTACCGTGGCTCCTTTAGCTCTTGAGGGAGGCGAATTGTCTTATGCCATGAATTGGTACTATGGCCCTACGGATATAGAGGTGTTGAAGCAATACAAGGATTTGGGGTTAGTTGAATCTATTCCTTATGGTTGGGGAATTTTCGGTTGGATAAACCGCTATGTTTTCACTCCATTTTACGGATTCATTAGTTCATTCTTGCCCTTTGGGATCGCCATCATAGTAATGACCATTATTGTTAGATTACTGATGTCTCCTGTAACCTATAAGTCCTATCTGTCTCAGGCAAAAATGAAGGTGCTTAAACCAGAAATCACTGAATTGACCGAGAAGTACAAGGACAATGCCATGAAGAAGCAACAGGAGACCATGAAACTCTATAATAAGGCCGGGGTAAGTCCCATGAGCGGGTGCGTCCCCGCCTTGTTGCAATTACCTATTTTCTATGCGCTATTTATGTTTTTCCCCACTTCTTTTGCCTTAAGGCAGAAGTCTTTTTTATGGGCAGAAGACCTATCGTCTTATGATACCATTGCTCAATTGCCATTCACGATTCCTTTTTATGGAGATCATGTGAGTTTATTTCCAATTCTGGCCTCTATTGCGATCTTCTTCTATATGATGATGACCACCGGACAGAATATGCAGACCCAACCAGGGATGCCTAATATGAAATTCATCATGTACCTATCTCCGTTAATGATGTTATTCTTCTTTAATAATTATGCGAGTGGTCTGAGTTTGTATTACTTTATTTCTAACCTGATCACCATTTTTATAATGCTTGCCATTAAGCGTTTTATCTTGGATGAAGACAAGATCCATGCGCAGATACAGCTCAATAAGACGAAGCCCAAGAAGGAGAACAAATTCCAACGAAAAATGAGGGAGATGATGGAGCAGGCAGAAAAGCAAAAACAGATTGGCAAGAAGTAGGAAACCCTGTTCTGAAAGCTTGTGTTTTGTAGAATACTATC
>NZ_JBATLB010000287.1:0-22021 GCF_049669965.1 Muriicola sp.
CACGTAGGGTTGAACAATGGCCTGTGTGGGGCATGCATCTAAACAGGCAGTACAACTACCGCAATGATCGGTCACCGGATGGTCATAATCTAGTTCCAGGTCTACGATCAATTCAGCAATAAAGTAAAAGGAACCTAGCTTCTGTGTAAGCAGGTTACTGTGTTTTCCAATCCAACCCAAACCGCTCCTGGCGGCCCACGCCTTATCCATGACCGGGGCCAAATCCACAAAGGCCCTCCCCTGCACTTCCCCAATTTGTGCTTCAATAAAGGCCATGAGTTCTTTCAATTTCGATTTAATGACCTGGTGATAATCCTGTCCGTAGGCGTATTTGGATATTTTATAGGTGCCTTCCTGCTGTTCTTTAGCCGGGAAATAGTTTAAGAGAACCGAAATAACGGATCTGGCACCATCTACCAATTTTCTGGGATCTAATCGCTTGTCAAAGTGATTCTCCATATACGCCATCTCCCCATTCATATTGGACTTTAACCATTTCTCCAGTCTTGGGGCCTCTTCTTCCAGAAAATCGGCTTTGGAAATACCGCAACTCACAAATCCCAGCCTAATGGCCTCTTCTTTGATCAGTTTGGTATGCCTGGTTTTCGGGTTCAACTATTGTTCCTTTTTACAAAATTCAATTTAATCTCCTTTGGTTTCAAGGAAATAAGGGGGATCAGTTCTACTTTTTCAGTAACACTGTGTACCTTGTACTTACTTATGATCTCCACGAGGGTCAGTATCATTTCATAGAGCGCAAAACTGTTCCCTATACACATTCTGGGTCCTGCTCCAAAGGGATAGTAATAAGATCCCATTTCTTTTTTTCCGGATTTATCAAAACGCTCTGGTTTAAAAGATTCCGGATCTTGCCAAAAATCAGGATGCCGGTGCAATTCATAAACAGACATTAAAATAAGACTTCCTTCCGAGAAGTTTATATCAGCAATAATTATATCCTCCTTGGCCATCCGATCTATTACATATACAGGCGGATATAACCTCATGGCTTCTTCTATGCACTGCTGCGTGAAAGGAAGAGCAGAGATCCATTCCATAAGATCCTTTTCCGGACTTACATTACATTGTATTTCCTTAAAAACCTTTTCCTGAATTTCAGGATGTCTGGCAAGCAGGTAGAGGGTAAAGCTCAAGGCATTGGCCGTTGTTTCGTGCCCTGCTGTAAACAGTATAAGCACTTCATCAATAAGCTGCTGACGACTCATATGTGTCCCATCTTCATAGGTGGCCTTGAGCAGCATGTCTAACAAATCATCCCGTTCCCTCTCGAGCCCAATTCTCTCTTCAATAAGTCCATTGAGCAACAGTCTGCTATCCTCTGAATATTGCAGGTGTTTACTGATTTGCCCGCTAAGCTGAAACCACCATTTAAGATAGGGTTGCCTCATCTCCCGGATCAACATTTTCTGATTCGTTTCAGTAATGTATTGGAGCTTACGCATCTTATCGCGTATATCTGAATGACTAAATAAGGATCTGGCCACTACCTGGAATGCCAGATCGCCCATAAGTGGAAATACATCTATGGTCTCATTGGCTTTTATTTGCCCCAGCTCTTCTTTGATGGCTACTTGCATGGTACTTAACAATCCGGCTAATTTCTTTCTGTGAAAGGCCGGCTGGATCATTCTTCTTTGTGCACGCCAGTGATCTCCCTCGGCTGTTAAAAGTCCGTGACCAATATATTTTGCCAGATCCTTGGTTTGCAGCGGAGATTTGCGAAATTTTTTATGTTGCTTTTGTAAAACCTGGAGAACGATCTCGGGATTTTTTGTGAAGACAATGTTTTGCCACGGGCCCACCTTCACCCGGAAGGTATCTCCGTACTTTTTAAAATTCTCTGAATGAAAGGGCAAGGGATTTGCCAGAATACTCTTTCGATTCTTGAATACCTCTAACTGGGAAACGGTTTTGAGTTTTACCATCTAAAACAATCCGGGCTGGGTGCCTCCTTTGATCCTTCCCAGGTGTTGATAGGCAAGTTCGGTCACTTCCCTTCCCCTGGGTGTTCTCATGATAAATCCCTGCTGTATAAGAAATGGCTCATAGACCTCTTCAATGGTTTCAGCACTCTCCGAAACAGCTGTGGCCAGGGTAGATATCCCAACAGGGCCACCTTTAAATTTATCAATAATGGTCACTAATATCTTATTGTCCATCTCATCCAAGCCATGAGTATCTACATGCAGGGCATTTAAGCCATATTTGGAAATATCAATATCGATAGACCCGTTACCTTTAATCTGAGCAAAATCGCGAATACGCCTTAGCAGGGCATTGCATATTCTTGGGGTTCCTCTACTTCTGCCTGCAATTTCAATGGCTGCATTATTGCTGATAGGTACTTTCAGAATTTCTGCGCTTCGCTCAACGATGGTAGAGAGGAGTTCTGTATTATAGTATTGTAGCCTGCTTTGGATCCCGAAACGCGCCCTCATAGGAGCCGTTAATAAGCCAGACCTGGTAGTGGCTCCTATTAAAGTAAAAGGGTTTAAATTGATTTGTACCGATCTCGCATTAGGACCGGTTTCTATCATAATGTCTATCTTATAATCTTCCATGGCAGAATAGAGGTACTCTTCTACAATAGGGCTCAGGCGATGTATCTCGTCAATAAACAGCACATCGCGTTCCTCCAAATTGGTCAATAATCCCGCAAGGTCACCCGGCTTATCTAGTACAGGGCCAGATGTGACCTTGATACCAACGCCTAATTCATTTGCAAGAATATGCGCCAGGGTTGTTTTTCCAAGTCCGGGAGGACCATGAAAAAGCGTATGATCTAGTGCTTCATTACGCATGTTGGCTGCCTGTACAAAGATCTTTAAATTCTCCAATACAGATTCCTGCCCGGTAAAATCGTCAAAGGTAATTGGCCGTAATGCTCTCTCAATGTCGAGTTCCTCCTGCGAGAAGTTCTCAGCCGTAGGATCCAGATGTTCGTTCATACTTTCAAAGATAGTGAAAAACGCAAGGGATTTTAACCGTCACAGTTTAATCCACAAGCTAAATCCCATTAATTATTGATCATGACAAAAATCATCTTTTTTTCATAATATATTTTGCTTCTTTGCAGAGGAATAATATATTAATTGAAAATAATAAGAATGGCAAGATTTGATCTACAACAATATGGTATTGAAGTAAAAGAGGTTTTCAGAAATAGCAGTGTTCCTGTTTTATACGAGCTAGGATTACAACAGGAAAAAGGAACCGCAATTTCTGATGTGGGAGCCTTGATGGTATATTCCGGTGAAAAAACAGGCCGGAGCCCGAAAGACAAACGAACAGTTAGACATCCAGACTCTGAAAAAAATATCGATTGGGGGAACATTAATATAGGCCTCGATGAACACACGTATATGGTAAACCGGGAACGCGCCCTGGATTACCTTAACACAAGACCCCAAATATATGTTGTGGACGCCTTTGCCGGATGGGATCCAAAATACAGACTTAAGGTAAGGATCATTTGCACAAGGGCGTACCATGCCCTGTTTATGCAGAATATGCTGATTATGCCAACAGATGCTGAATTGGAAAAATTTGGAGAACCAGACTATGTGATCTTCAATGGAGGAGGCTTTCCAGCGAACAGGTATACCTCCGAGATGACCTCCAAAACCAGTGTGGACCTCAACCTTGAAAAGAAAGAGGTGGTTATCCTGGGGACCCAATACGCAGGAGAAATGAAGAAAGGTATTTTTTCTATTATGAACTATTTGATGCCATTGGAGGAGGTGCTTCCCATGCATTGCTCTGCTAACGTTGGCGATTCGGGCGATGTTACCATTCTATTTGGATTATCAGGAACAGGTAAGACCACCTTAAGTGCCGACCCAAAACGGAAGCTAATTGGTGATGATGAGCATTGTTGGACAGATGAGGGAACCTTTAATATTGAAGGAGGTTGTTATGCAAAAGCCATTAACCTGTCTGCAGAAAATGAGCCTGATATTTTTAATGCGATACGATTTGGTACGGTCTTGGAAAATGTGGTCTATGACAGTAAAACCCGCACCGTAGACTATACAGATACCTCTATCACACAGAACACCAGAGCTTCATACCCTATCCAATTTATCAACAATGTTCAAATACCCTGTATTGCAGGACATCCGGAAAACATCATCTTCCTTACTTGTGATGCCTTTGGGGTCTTGCCTCCTGTGAGCAAACTAACTCCGGAACAAGCCAGTTACCATTTTATTTCGGGTTATACCGCTAAAGTTGCAGGCACAGAAATGGGAGTGACCGAACCCCAGGCTACCTTTAGTGCCTGTTTTGGAGCAGCTTTCATGATGTGGCATCCTAACAAATATGCAGAATTACTAGCCAAGAAAATTAAGGATCACAAGGCTACTGCCTGGTTGGTGAATACAGGATGGACCGGTGGTGCACATGGTGTTGGTTCCAGGATAAAGTTGAAATATACACGAGCCATGATAGACGCTATTCACCATAATGAATTTGATAAAGTTTCCTTTACAAAGGATGAAGAGTTTGGCTTTCAGATCCCCGAAAGTTGTCCGGGAGTGCCTTCTGAGGTTCTGATTCCAAAGAATACTTGGGAAGACAAGAAACAATACACTGAAGTTAAGAAGAAATTGGTATCCCTGTTTAATGCCAATTTTGAAAAGTTTAAAAGTAATGTGAACGAAGCAATCGTTAAGGCCGGACCTAAGGTATCTTAGTCCTTAAATACATACAGGAATTGGTTGTTGTGTATCCCCTTTTCAGTTTGAAGAGGGGATTTTTTATTTCTGACGTTTAAATAATTCTGCAGTATCCGTGAATTGCTTTAAACTTATCGCCGGGTCACCGTACAAATAGCAACGAGAAGAGCCTTGTTGTCTCAATTCTAAATTTTCGGTACTAAAAAGATGAGCATTGGAAGATTCCTTCAGGCTGGCCACTATATTTCTGACCTCTAGATCCTTGGCCCTCAGATCTGCATCGTCCTTTAATGCAATTTCGAAATTATCTGCAGTACCGTCTATTTCCAGACTGGCATTGTCCTTCATATTAAGCAGATTGTTGAAGGAATTGGAGTAGATACTGGCATCTGCCTTATTCATAAGATTTACTGACAATGAATCTGTGGTGAGATTGAAAGTGCCAGAACTGTTGTCTTGCATGTTTATAGTAACGAGACCTGTATCTGTACCCAATTCTATTTTGGCCGATCCTAAGGTGGTTACGGTTAAATTCTCCGAACTTACCTTATCTACGGCTACCAGTCTACCATCGCTAAGCGTGATAGCGGTAAGTTGGGTGTAGGCTATTTCTATTTCTAATTTCTTCTTTGAAGTAATCTGATAAAATGAGGAAATGATCAAAGTACTATCCTCCACCCTGAATTTTAGCACATCAATGAGATTATCATCGGCCTGGACCATATAAGCTTCTTCCGTTGATCTTCTCAAGCTCACGTCCAAATCGTCCCTGAGTTCAATTTTTGTGAAAGGAGGCAATACCTCTTTTACTTCGATAACCGTTCTGTTTCCTTTGATCTTAGGTTTGCGTTGCGACTGTACAGCAAGGGTAGCAAAAAGCAGCATTATGGATAACCATTTTATCTTCATTTTCTAAGGGCTTTTAATATTCCAAGAATTGGCATGAATAAAGATATTACAATTTATTGAAGGATGCGTGTGCAGGGGTCGACAATAAAAAAGACCCAAGCTGTAATGAAACAGACATGGGTCCTAATTATTTGAATGAAATGACCTTAATGTTGCAACTCTTCTTCCTCATTGTGCAGAGGCACATTCTGAGGCACAAAATCCTGGTCTTTGATCACATAGTCGCCATTTGGCAATGTCTTACTGTAGTCGTATGCCCATCGGTGTACATGAGGTATCTCACCTTCCCAGTTACCGTGGATATGCTCAATAGGAGCGGTCCACTCTAAAGTATTAGACTTCCATGGGTTCTGTTCTGTAGGCTTGCCATAGAACATACTGTGAATGAAATTGTAAAGGAACACCAGTTGTGCTGCTCCGGCTATAAGTGCAAAAATGGTTATTAACACGTTTACATCTGTGAGCTCATCGAACATAGGGAAGGCGGTATTCTCATAATACCTTCTTGGTACTCCTGCCATACCCACAAAATGCATTGGGAAGAATACTCCATAGGCACAGATGGCTGTTACCCAGAAATGTACATATCCCAGATTCTTGTTCATCATACGTTTGTACATCTTAGGGAACCAATGATAGACCCCCGCAAAAAGTCCGTAAAGCGCTGATATTCCCATTACTAAATGGAAGTGAGCCACTACAAAATAGGTGTCGTGCACGTTAATATCCAAGGTACTGTCCCCTAAAATGATCCCTGTAAGTCCACCAGTAATAAAGGTTGAAACCAAACCAATGGAAAATAGCATAGCGGGGTTTAACTGCAGGTTTCCTTTCCAAAGAGTTGTGATATAATTAAAGGCCTTTACCGCAGAAGGGATAGCAATCAACAGGGTGGTGAAGGTAAACACGGACCCCAAAAATGGATTCATCCCTGAGATAAACATATGGTGTCCCCAAACTATGGTAGACAAGAAGGCAATAGCCAAAATAGATGCCACCATGGCTCTGTATCCGAAAATTGGCTTCCTGGCATTGGTAGACATCACCTCAGAGGTGATTCCTAGCGCTGGTAACAATACAATGTATACTTCAGGGTGCCCAAGGAACCAGAATAAGTGTTCATAAAGTACCGGAGATCCGCCCTGATAGTGCAATACTTCACCTTGTATAAAAATATCAGACAAGAAGAATGAAGTTCCAAAACTCCTGTCCATGATAAGTAATAGGGCAGCCGACAATAATACAGGGAAAGAAACAACCCCGATAATGGCCGTAACAAAGAAGGCCCAGATCGTTAGAGGAAGTCTGGTCATTGACATTCCCTTTGTACGAAGGTTGATCACTGTCACAATATAGTTCAGGGAACCTAATAAGGAAGAAGCGATAAAGATGGCCATTGAGACCAACCAAAGTGTCATTCCCATTCCAGAGCCTGGTTGTGCCATAGGCAACGCGCTTAAGGGCGGATAGATGGTCCATCCCGCAGCGGCGGGACCAGCCTCTACAAATAGTGAAAGCACCATGATGACACTGGAGGTAAAGAACATCCAATAGGAAAGCATGTTCAAAAATCCGGAGGCCATATCTCGAGCGCCAATCTGTAATGGAATAAGAAGGTTACTAAACGTACCACTTAAACCGGCAGTAAGCACAAAGAATACCATGATGGTACCGTGAATGGTTACCAGTGCCAGATACATATTGGCATCCATTACGCCGTCTGGGGCCCATTTTCCTAAAAGGGCCTCAAAAATTGGGAAGGATTCGCCCGGCCAGGCCAATTGCATTCTGAATAATAAAGACATGGCAATCCCAATGATTCCCATGATCAGACCTGTAACCAGATACTGTTTGGAGATCATCTTATGATCCTGACTGAAAATATACTTGGTAACAAAGGTTTCTTTGTGATGATGTCCATGATCGTGTGCGTGATCATCAACGTGTGCATGTGCTGTAGCAGACATAATCTAATTTAATTTTATATTAATTTTCTTTTCTAGCCTCAATTTATTGCATGGATGTCATTAACTGTGAAAAAGTCTGTTGACTCTCCATCCACGCGTTGTATTCTTCTTCTGTTTCTACAATGATCTTCATCTGCATATTGTAATGAGATTTACCACAGATCTTATTGCATAGCAGGATGTAATCAAATTCCCAGGGATCTGAGTTGGCTTCACCGTTGGCAGCCTTTTCTGCCCTGATCGCATTGGTCCTCTTTACTTTATCTGCCACATCCGGATTTAAACGCATTTCCTCCGTGGTAATGGATGGCGTAAAGGAAAATTCCGTGATCATCCCCGGAACGCAGTTCATCTGAGCCCTGAAATGCGGCATGTAGGCAGAATGTAATACATCTTGTGAACGGAATTTAAAATTCACTTTTCGACCTACTGGCAAATGTAATTCCTTAACGATTACGTCATCATTGGCATAAGGATCGGACTCATCCAATCCCAGTACATTGGCCCTGTCTATATCGATCATACGAACATTTGCTCCTCCTAGGACATTATCTCCCCCACCGTAACGGGCCGTCCAGTTAAACTGCTGAGCATATAACTCCACGATCAGCGGATCATCATCCTCATTTATGTCCATTATGTTGGTCCAGGTGTATAGTCCCCATAAGATCAACCCTGCCAACACCACTACCGGAATAATGGTCCAGATAAATTCTAGTCGGTCGTTATCCGCATAGAACAAAGCTTTCTTTCCTTTTTCTCCGCGATACTTGTACCCAAAGTAATGTAAAAGGGCCTGGGTGATGGTCTGAACTATGAAAATAATTACAAAAGACCACAGTAACAGACTGTCGTATTCACTACCGTGTTCCGAAGCCGCTTGGGGCAATAAGAACTTAGAATATTTCCAGAAACTAAAGATAGTAATGGCGTATATAAAGATCAAAAAGGCGAATAGCAAATAACCATTGTACTTGTTATCCTTATCATTGGCCACCTGTGAACTATCTGCTTTGATCTGCGACAATTCAAAGATCTTGGTCATTTGCCAGATCGCAATTGCCACTAGAACCAAAACAAATATCGTAAGTAATGTAGTCATTGTCTAAACTAAAAGGTTACTGTATTCTTTAATAGTGAAAATGTTTACTCTCTTCAATAAACGGGTTCCTTTTTGGCTGCAAGGGCGCCTTTGTCAATGCTCTGAATACCCAAAAGATAAACAATCCTGCAAAGAAACAAACGGCTCCTATTTCAGGAATACCTATATACCATTGGTCACCTACTGTTGCCGGCATGATCATATTGAAAATATCCATGTAGTGTCCTGCAAGAATCACGATCCCTGTCATCACCACAAACCAGTTAATTCGTTTATAATCACTATTCATCAAAAGCAACACTGGAAATACAAAATTCATCGCAACCATTCCAAAGAATGGCAGTTTAAAATCTTCGATTCTGGTAACAAAATAGGTAACCTCCTCGGGAATATTCGCGTACCAGATCAACATAAACTGGCTAAACCAAAGGTACGTCCAGAAAATACTGAATCCAAACATAAACTTGGCCAAATCATGGATGTGACTGTCGTTCACATCGGGGAGGTATCCTTTTGATTTTAGGTAAATGGTGATCAAAGCAATAACCGTGATCCCGGATACCATCATGCTGGCAAAAACATACCATCCAAATAACGTACTAAACCAGTGAGGATCCACACTCATGATCCAGTCCCAGGACATCATAGATTCTGTAACCAGGTAGAACACCAGGAAGCCGGCGGACCATTTGAAATTTTTCTTGAAGTTGCTATCATCATTTGCGGCATCTTGCGCCAGTGATAATTTTCTAGAAATTTCTCGGTACAAGATCCATCCTCCCAGGAATATGACCGCTCTGATCAAAAAGAATACAGGGTCTAAGTATCCTGCTTTTCCTTGTAATAATGCATCATCTGCCACTACCTCAGGATCCATCCAAACAAACATATGATTCCAATGTAATACGGAAAGCACAAAAATGACAATGATAATGATGCCCCCGGGTACTAAATAGGACGTTATGCCCTCCATAACTCTGAATAATATCGGAGACCACCCCGCCTGTGCCGCACGTTGAATGGCATAGAAAGCCAACACTCCAAGGGAGATCATAAAGAAAAAGAAGGCAGCCACATAAAGTGCAGACCAGGGCCTGTTCTGTAATTGATGCAATAAATGCTCGTCGTGAGCTGCATCGTGTTCTGCTACCATAGAATGATCGGCCAATGCAGCACCATGATCGCCATCTTCAGCATGCGATTCACCCTGACCTTCTTCGTCATGAGCAGCTACCATAGCTTTGGCATCTTCTACCGAGGAAGGGGCAGTTACAAAACCAATCCCCATACCCAACATCCCAATACCAATCAGGATAAGAGCTCCAATTTTTAATCTGTTAGAAAATGTATACATAGTTTACGTCTGAGTCTTATTTAGTTAGGTCCTGTTTCAGTTTCATAACATATTCGGCCACTTGCCATCTCTCTTCGTAATTGATCTGCCCTGCATAAGATCCCATTGAGTTTAATCCGTAATAAATGGTGTGATACGTAGAACCTACAGATATATTTCTGGCGGCATCTGCATAACTGGGAACACCAAGGATCTTTTCTCTTTTAACCAATGTCCCCTGACCAGCTCCATTGGCTCCATGGCAGATAGCGCAATAAATGTCATATAATTCCTTGCCTGTAGCCAAATTGGCCTCTGCATTTAATGAATCTAACGGACTTGGCTGTAATCTTGCCATATCCTTCCCTTCCAGGTCATTGGCAAATTCATATGGAAGCCAGCCCCTGGATATGGTATTATCTACGGGTTGCATAGCTTCAGTACCACTGGGTAAGAAGTTCACTTGCTGATAGGTTTCGTAGCCTACAGGAAAATACATGTTTGGCATGTACTGATAATTCCTGTTGTTCTTATCCGCACAAGAAACCATCACAAGTACGGCACAAAACAAAATTCCTATTTTTAGTATACTCTTCATAATTCCTGAACTACTTTTCTACCTTGTTAATCTCAACAGCACCAGATTCCCTGAGCATCTCCATTAATTGTTTCTCATCTCCATGTACTTCTATCTCCATGACAAAATGATCGTCAGTGGTACGGGGATCGGGGTTTTCCGCTTCTTTAAATGGCCATAACCTGCTACGTAAGTAAAAAGTGATCACCATTAAGTGAGCGGCAAAAAATACGGTCAATTCAAACATGATGGGCACAAAGGCCGGCATGTTTTCTATATAACTGAAACTAGGCTTCCCTCCAATGTCCTGAGGCCAATCCTGTATCATAATATAATTCATCATTACGACAGACACTATTAATCCAAGTACACCATACATAAAAGACGTAATAGCTATCCTTGTTGGAGCAAGCCCCATGGCCTTGTCTAGTCCGTGAACCGGGAACGGACAATACACTTCCTCGATATGATGTTTGGTAGCTTTTACCTTTTTAACCGCCTGCATCAGGATGTCATCATCATTGTAATAAGCATGTATAACTTTAGAGGCCATATCTATGAGTTCTTATTTAATTTTTTAGCCTGTCTGGCCCAATCATCTCGCTGTGCCCTTCCAGGGAACGAACCTGTAATATCGTCCAGGAGATCATATTCTATATTGGTCATTTTACTGACCTGAGCAAAGGTATAAATACCTATCTGGTTAAGCGTGGTCTCCATTTTTGGCCCAATGCCTTTTATCTTTTTAAGATCGTCTGCTTTATCTTTTGCAGGATCAAAAGCACCCAATTTGGAAAGCAGATCAGAAACCTTGCCTTCATCTGTTACTGACGCTTTTGCAGGTGTCTTTGCAACTTTTACTTCTTTATTCCCAGCTTGTACCACCGGCATTTGATAGAGGGGCTTCCCTTCGTCTCTTAGTTTTTTATACTTGGATCCGGAGGCCTTTAAGATAGACTTTACCTCCGCCTGCGCAATAACAGGGAAGGTTCTGGAGTACAACAAAAAGAGAACAAAGAAGAATCCTATGGTTCCTATAAAGATCCCGATATCTACATAGGTTGGAGAGAACATGGTCCATGAAGACGGAAGGTAGTCGCGATGAAGTGAGGTTACAATGATCACAAATCGCTCGAACCACATCCCAATGTTCACTACAATTGATATTATAAAGGAAATAACGATACTGGTCCTGATCTTTTTGAACCACATGATCTGTGGCGATACCACATTACAACTCATCATTAATAAATATGCCCACCAATAAGGTCCTGTTGCCCTGTTGAGGAATGCATATTGTTCGTATTCAACCCCTGAATACCATGCTATGAACAATTCTGTGATATAGGCACAGCCTACGATAGAACCTGTAACCATGATCACGATGTTCATCAGTTCAATATGCTGTACTGTGATATAATCTTCCAAGTGACTCACCTTCCGCATTATGATCAACAAAGTTTGCACCATGGCAAAGCCAGAAAAAATAGCTCCTGCAACAAAATACGGAGGGAAGATGGTGGTATGCCATCCAGGGATCACCGAGGTAGCAAAGTCAAAGGATACAATAGTATGAACAGAAAGTACAAGAGGCGTTGCCAAACCGGCCAATACCAGGGATACTTCCTCAAAACGCTGCCAGTCTTTGGCTCTACCTGTCCATCCAAAACTCACCAGGCCATAGATCTTTTTCTGGAAAGGCTTTACGGCTCTGTCCCTGATCATGGCAAAATCTGGCAATAATCCTGTCCACCAGAATACAAGAGAAACTGAAAGATAGGTGGAGATTGCAAATACGTCCCAAAGCAGGGGTGAGTTAAAGTTTACCCATAGAGATCCAAACTGGTTTGGAATGGGAACTACCCAATAAGCCAACCAGGGTCTACCCATGTGAATGATCGGAAATAATCCCGCCTGGATCACAGAGAATATAGTCATTGCCTCTGCAGAACGGTTAATAGCCATTCTCCATTTTTGACGGAACAGCAGTAATACCGCGGAGATCAGGGTCCCGGCATGACCGATACCTACCCACCAAACAAAGTTGGTGATATCCCATGCCCAGTTCACTGTTTTATTGAGTCCCCAAGTACCAATACCTGTAGAGATCGTATAAATTATAGCACCAATTCCCCAAAGGAATGCAGCCAAAGCGATGGAAAAAACAATCCACCACTGCCTGTTGGCCCTTCCTTCAATAGGAGCAGCAATGTCTACCGAAACGTCATGGTAGTCTTTGTCTCCAATAACCAGAGGTTTCCGTATAGGTGCTTCGTAATGCGACGCCATAGATTTCTGTTATAGTTAGGTTCTTTATTTCTTGATTAAGCTTCGTTGTTATTCCGCACTTTCACATGATAGAATACATTAGGCTTGGTGCCTACAGCTTCTAACAAGTGGTACATTCTGTCTTCTTTTTTCAATTCGGCTACCTTGCTCCCAGTGTCATTTATATCTCCAAAAACAATCGCTCCGTTGCTACAAGCATTGGAACAAGCCGTTTGAAATTCTCCGTCTTCGATAACTCTTCCATCTCGTTTTGCATCCAGGATAGTTTTCTGTGTCATTTGGATACAAAGGGAACATTTTTCTATAACTCCTCTGGATCTTACCGTCACGTCCGGGTTAATAACCATTTTCCCCAGGTCATTGTTCATATGGAAATCGAACTCGTCATTATTGTTGTACAAGAACCAGTTAAATCGTCTTACTTTATAAGGACAGTTGTTCGCACAATACCTTGTTCCTACACATCTGTTATAGGCCATATGATTCTGTCCTTGTCGGCTATGTGAAGTGGCTGCCACAGGACATACTGTTTCGCAGGGTGCGTGGTTACAGTGCTGACACATTACCGGCTGGAAAGCTACTTGCGGATTCACGGCCGCTTTTTCCATTTCCTCAAAACCAGATTTTGATTCAAAGGCACCTGAAAATTCGTCCTTCTTTATATTGTCGTCTTCAAAAGTATCTTCTGATGAATAGTATCTGTCTATGCGTAACCAGTGCATATCCCTGGATCTTCGAACCTCGACTTTACCTACAACGGGTACGTTGTTCTCAGCGTGACAGGCAATGACACATGCCCCACATCCCGTACAGGCATTAAGGTCTATAGACATATTGAAATGGTGCCCTATGGAACGATCAAAAGAAGTCCAGAGATCTACCGAAGTAGCAGGAACTTCCTGATGGTTCAATGAAACTTCCGGGACGGGGTTCCATTCGTGGGCATCTTCCGTCGTATATTTCTCAAGGGTGGTTTCTTTGATGATCTCACCTCTTCCCATTAGGGTATTTTGCAGCTGAATACATGCAAATTCGTGCATGCCAATACCTTTTTCGATAGAAACTGGCTGCACCGAATTGAAATCGGTATACAAAGCATAGGCATTAACACCTGTTTGCATCTCCTCTTTCATCCCCACCTTTCTTCCATATCCAAATGAAAGTCCGACAGTATTCTGAGCCTGCCCTGGTTGAATAATAACGGGTACATTTTCCAGTCTTACCCCATTTACGGTGACATTGGCATAGCTACCGTCCAGGCCACCATTGGCTACATTCTCATTGATAAGTCCTAATGAACTGGCATCAGCTTTTGAAACCGTAATATAATTATCCCAGGTTACTCTTGTAATTGGATCCGGGAATTCCTGCAGCCATGGATTATTGGCCTGTTGCCCATCTCCCATTCCAACTTTAGGATACAATATAAGTTCCATGCCTTCCGAGCTTGTCATGGCCAAACGCTGAACGGCAGACATCAACACCATAGTATCTCCAGATTCTACTTCAGGAGTTTGAACTGATGGAGTTGCCTCACCCTGCATTGTTGTGTTGGCAAATACACCATCGTGCAATGCCTGGTTCCAGGAAGCATCTCCAAGAATTGAGGTGGTCCAGGTATTCTTTATATAATCGTAATAGGTTTGATCGTTACCCATCCAATTGAGCAATGCCTGCTGGAATTGTCTGGTATCAAAAAGTTCTTTTATCGTTGGTTGCATAAGGCTGTAATGCCCTTTCTTCAACTGAGCATCTCCCCATGATTCCAAGTAATGGTTTGCCGCTGCCGTAAATTGTGTTCTTTCTGTGGTCTCATTCCAATTGGTAGAAAAAGTAACAGACAAATCAACCTTTTCGAGGCCTTCAGCAAAATCGGCCGAATTTGGCAAGGTATACATGGGGTTTACCCCATCCATTAGCAACAATCCAACAACACCGGCTTTCATATCGGTGATCAGTTGCTGAACCTCCTGGGTATTTCCTTGTCTTGTATACTTGGGCGCATTGGGATCGAAAGCTTCGCTCCCCAACATTTCGTTGATAGCGAGGATTACTCTTTGTGCATCTGCATCGTCTATACCGCTTACTACCACGGCTTTACTGCCCATTTTTCTGATCTCAGCAGCGGTCATATCTACCATTGCCAAAACGCTTTCGCTTAGGTCGGTCGAGACTTTTCCGTTGTTTAGTTTTCCGTACAAGGCAGCCAGGGCCTTTTTCTGTTCGGAAGGTTTTAGAGGGATACGTTTGTCTGCGTTAGCACCTGTCAAAGACATAGTTCCTTCGAACTGAATATGACGCGACATTTTTCCTTCTTTGGGAACACGTCCTTTTGAATATCCGGAATCATATCCTCCACCTTGCCAGTCTCCAAGGAAATCGGCTCCAAAAGAGATTATCAGTTCCGCTTTCTCAAAATCATAGTCGGCCATGGCTCTTTCGCCATAAACCATCTCAAAAGCATTTAATGCTGCATCCTGAGAAATAGCATCATAGGAAATATGTTTGGTATTCGGATAGGCCGCTATAAAGTCGGCTATCAGGTTGGAGGCAGACGGACTTGCATAGGTTTGAGTAAGCAGTACAACTTGTCTTCCTGAATCTTTTAACGCTCCCAGTTTTGATTTCACCGTAGCATCCAGAATACTCCATTCTACAGGTTCACCGTTAGATAAAGGTCCCTGTACCCGAGTGCTGTCATATAGAGAAAGTACGGATGCCTGTATACGAGCATTGGCGCTTCCGTTGGTCCTGGCATCTTTATTGTTCTCAACTTTAATAGGCCTGCCTTCTCTTGTTTTGATAAGAATACTCGCAAAATCAAAGCCATTCGCGATTGTAGTGGCATAGTAATTAGCCACGCCGGGAACAATACGTTCTGGTTGAACTACGTAAGGAATCGATTTAATTACGGGGCCTTCACAGGCAGCAATAGAAGCTGCTGCTGTACTAAAACCAACGTATTTCAAGAAATCCCTTCGATTCGTTTTTGAATCGGCAAGAGTTTCTTTATCCCCTAAAAACTCATCAACAGGAATCTCCTCCGGAAACTCATTTTTACTTAGCTTCTGAACAATGGAATCGTCAGGATTTAACTCCTCTTCGTTTTTCCAATATATCTTGTTTGATGCCATACGATCTATCTGTAATTAGCTGCTTGTAATTTTTCTTAATAATGACATTTTCCACATTCCAAACCGCCCAGTTGAGCAGCAGTAAGTTTCTCTACCCCGTACTTTGCTGAAAGTGCCTCATGAATTTTTTCATAATAGGCATTATCTTCCAGATTTACGTTGGTTTCCCTGTGGCAATTAATACACCATCCCATGGTTAATGGAGAATACTGATACATGATCTCCATCTCCTCTACAGGACCATGGCAGGTCTGACATTCTATACCTGCTACCGAGACGTGCTGTGAATGATTGAAATAAGCAAGATCTGGTAAGTTATGGATACGTACCCATTCTACGGGTTTTGACTCGCCTGTATATTTCTGATTCTCCTCATCCCAGCCAACTGCCTTGTATAATTTTTTTATTTCGCCGGTGTAGAATTCATTGGTATAGCCATTGGCAAGGTCTTCAGCAGAAGGACCTTCAGGATTACCTTTGTATTCATAAATTGACTTATGACAGTTCATACAAACATTCAGGGAAGGAATTCCAGAGTGTTTGGAAACCCTGGCAGAAGAGTGACAGTACTTACACTCTATCTTATTATCTCCCGCGTGAATTTTATGTGAATAATGAATAGGTTGAATAGGTTGATATCCCTGATCGACTCCTATCTGCATCATCCATCCATACGCGTAGTAAGCACTTCCCAATAATAGAAAGATAGAAAATACCAATACCAGGAACTGATTCTGTGCAAAGGCCTTCCAAAGCGGCGTACGTTTCTCAGCCTTAGCTTTTTCGATGACCACACCGTTGGCTTCAGCAATTCTTCTCAAGGTAATATTTACCAGGATAAGCATCATTACCAATAGGCCAAACACGAGTACCAGGGCACCTAGAATAACCTCATTGGTGATCCCCGAAGAGGAGTTACCGCCTCCTGCAACTTCTCCGGCCACCGCAACTGCCTGAACCGGAGCGGGTGGAGGAGCGGCCGTGTAGGCCAAAATATTGTCAATATCCGCATTGGAAAGCGTAGGAAATGCCGTCATGGCAGCCTGGTTGTATTCTGCGTAGATCTTATTGGCATATGCATCACCTGAAGCGATCATGCCTGCACTGTTTTTGATCCATGTATACAACCACTCTTTGTCTAATCCTTCTTCTTCAGACAACCTGGTCTCTACATTGGCCAGCGCCGGACCTGTCATTTTCCTGTTCAAGGCATGGCAAGCGGCACAATTCTGATTAAATAGTTGTTTCCCTTTTTCAACATCACCACCGGCAGCATTTTCCATGGCAACCTGCTCAACAGCTACTTCAGCAGTGGCCTGCTCCTGAGCGAAAATAAAATTTGAAAAGAGTAGAAGAACTACCAAAGAAATACCGGAAATAGTAGAAATCTGAGTGCGGTACAAAACCTTTTTCATATTGAATTGTTTCTATCGAAATCTTGGCACGATAATTTCAGCATCCTAATAAAAATGGAGATTTATCGGTCAAATTATTGGGAGCAAAAATACGACATTGACTTTATTTGGGAAATCCTTAACGATCGATAATTTATAATTTATATTTATTCTAAATAAGAAAACTTGATACTGTTTAACCGCTAAAAATTTACCTTTGCTTTTTATGTATTATAACCCTCTATAGATGTCATGAGAACTTCCCTGTTTATTATAGTTTTTCTTGTTTTCCATCTTTTCGCCAAAGCGCAAGATGGTATTGTAACCGTTGAACAAGATCCAAAAATCACCAAACTAATGAACATCTATAAAAAGATGAATTCCGAAACCGGATTTTTTACGATTCAGATTGGTTTTGGTTCGTATGCTGCCGCTTCAAAGTTAAAGTCGGAAGCAAGTATCGATTTTCCACAGTACAATTCAAATATAATCTTTGATTCACCCACATACAGAGTTCATTTGGGCAGATTTAAAGACAAGTTGGATGTGGAACGGATTTTTACAGAGGTTCGCAAAAAGTATCCTGAATCTATTATCTTAAAACCAGTTACAAGCACCAATTAATTCACGGAGGTGCGGTATAGACATAAAAAAACCCGTCCTTAAAAAGACGGGTTTTTTTATTTTATAATCCTATTTTAAAGGGTCTTTTTAACAGCTACTTCCTGGAATGCTTCTACAATGTCATTCTCCCTAATATCGTTGTAGTTTTTTATCTGAAGTCCACAGTCATATCCTTTGGCGACTTCTTTCACGTCATCCTTGAATCGTTTTAATGATGAAAGTAATCCGGTGTAGATAACTACCCCATCTCTGATGAGTCTGATATTAGAATTTCTAAAAATCTTCCCACTGGTAACCATACATCCTGCGATGGTTCCAATTTTAGATATTTTAAAGGTCTCTCTAATCTCTGCAGTTCCGGTGATCTCTTCTTTGATCTCTGGCGAAAGCATCCCTTCCATGGCATCCTTAAGGTCATTGATCGCATCATAGATAATAGAATACATACGGATATCTATTTCTTCCTTATCTGCAATGTCTCTGGCATTGCCCATTGGCCGCACATTAAATCCAATAACAATTGCATCCGAAGCAGAGGCTAATAACACATCCGACTCAGTGATGGCCCCTACTCCTTTATGTATAATATTAACCTGTATCTCGTCAGTAGACAATTTTTGGAAACTATCCGTTAAGGCTTCTACAGAACCATCCACATCCCCTTTCAGAATAATGTTCAATTCTTTGAAATCGCCCAGTGCAATTCGTCTTCCAATCTCGTCTAACGTAATATGTCTTTGTGTTCGTACGGATTGTTCCCGCAATAACTGACTTCTCTTGGCGGCAATTTGTTTTGCCTCTCGCTCATCCTGGAGCACATTAAACTTATCACCCGCTTGTGGGGCTCCGTCTAATCCAAGAATAGAAATGGGTGTTGCAGGGCCCGCTTTTTTGACAATTTTACCCCGTTCGTCTTGCATGGCCTTGATCTTACCACTGCAAGTTCCTGCAAGGACATAATCTCCAATTTCTAAAGTACCTGCTAAAACAAGCACTGTAGATACATATCCTCTACCCTTGTCTAAAAATGCTTCCACCACGGTACCGGAGGCAAGCTTATCCGGATTGGCCTTGAGTTCAAGCAACTCAGCTTCCAGCAATACTTTCTCCAACAATTCCTTAACACCTGCGCCGGTTTTGGCGGAGATATCGTGCGATTGTATTTTACCTCCCCAATCTTCAACCAATAAGTTCATGGCAGCAAGGCCTTCTTTAATCTTTTCAGGGTTGGCACTGGGTCTGTCTATTTTATTGATTGCAAAAACAATAGGGACGCCTGCTGCCTGTGCATGGCTTATTGCTTCTTTGGTCTGTGGCATGATGTCATCATCTGCTGCGATCACAATGATCGCAATATCGGTTACCTGTGCACCCCTTGCCCGCATGGCGGTAAAGGCTTCGTGACCCGGTGTATCCAGAAAAGCGATCTTTTGCCCGTTCTCCAATTCTACCCCATAGGCACCAATATGCTGGGTGATTCCTCCACTTTCTCCTGCAATGACATTTTCTTGTCGTATATAATCCAAAAGAGAGGTCTTTCCATGGTCTACGTGACCCATAACAGTCACAATAGGTGCTCTGGATTTAAGATCTTCAGGAGCATCTGCTTCTTCTTCAATAGCTTCTTCAATGTCTGCAGTCACAAACTCTACCTCATAGCCAAATTCCTCGGCCACAATAGAGAGGGTTTCTGCATCCAGGCGTTGATTCATAGTCACCATTATTCCTAAGGACATACAGGCAGAAATGATCTGCGTTGTGGGTACGTCCATCATTGTTGCCACCTCTCCGGCGGTAACAAACTCGGTGACTTTCAAAACCTTGTTCTCAAGTTCTTGTTGTTCAAGATCTTTTTCAGACTGCTGTCTGTGTTGATCTCTCTTGTCTCGTCTGTATTTGGCTCCTTTTCCTTTCTTGGATTTGCCCTGCAGTTTTTCCAGGGTTTCCCGTACTTGTTTCTGAACCTCTTCTTCTGTGGGTTCTACCTTAGATGTCACCCCAGGTCTCACACCCCTTTTATCTCCAACTTTTCCTCTTCCACCAGATCTTGGTCCAGAATCACTAATGATCCTTCTTCTGCGCTTTTTACGGTCATTGGGATCTGCTTTTGCAGCTTGTTCCTTCTTCTTTTTTGGTTTTTCGAACTTGGTGAGATCAATTTTATCTCCCATGATCTTGGGACCGGAAAGTTTTTGATACTTAGTCTCAATGGTCTCCGACGCTTCTTCTACAACTTTTTCAACTTCTTTTTTCTCGGCCGCTTTCTCGGGTTTCTTTTCTTCTTTCTCAGCAGGCTTCTCAACAACGACCTCCTCAACTTTCTTCTCAACTTCCTCCACAACCGGCGCCGGTACTTCCTCTTCCTTCTTTTTTGGGGCAGGTTTCTTTTTGCTTTCCAGGTCTATTTTTCCAACCATTTTTGGCCCTGAAAGCTCCGCTTTGGCTTTAACCACTTCAGTGGCTGCCGAGCGTTTTTCTCTGGCCAGGTGCCTTTCTTCCTGCTCCTGTTCTAATTGTAATCTTATGGCTTCTTTTTCTTTGCGCTTTTCCTCACCTACTTCTATAGAAGCAACTTTCTTGCTCATATCGGTTTGGAACTCGTCTAAAAGAACCTGATGTACCTCCTCCGATATCTTGGTGGTAGGACGCGCGTCTATGGTATGCCCTTTGGAGGCAAGAAAGTCGACCGCCCTGTCCAGGGAGATATTAAGTTCTCTTAAAACCTTATTAAGCCTTATTGTTGCATTATCTGCCATAAATACTGTTTACTCTCTAATTTATTACGCTAATATATAGCTTAATCTTCAAATTCCGATTTGAGAATCCGTACGACTTCCCGAATGGTCTCTTCCTCAAGATCTGTTCTTTTTATAAGATCTTCCACATCTTGTTCCAGGACACTTCTGGCGGTATCCAAGCCAATCTTTTTCAATTCTTCAATGATCCATGCTTCTATTTCATCAGAGAATTCCGTTAGTTCCACATCTTCTTCAACCCCTTCTCTAAAAACATCTATTTCGTAGCCTGTTAACTGACCGGCCAGACGAATATTGTGTCCGCCTCTTCCGATCGCCTTAGAGACTTCCTCGGGCTTCAGGTATACCTGGGCGGTCATATTCTCATCATTCAGTTTTACGGTAGTTACACGTGCCGGACTCAAAGCGCGGGTTACCATTAACTGAGGATTGTTGGTCCAGTTGATCACATCTATATTTTCGTTGCCAAGCTCTCGAACGATACCATGGATACGGGATCCTTTCATACCCACACATGCCCCTACAGGATCAATACGGTCATCATAAGAATCTACCGCTACTTTTGCTTTCTCGCCTGGGATACGAACCGCCTTTTTAATGGTGATCAGGCCGTCGAACACTTCCGGGATCTCCTGGAAGAACAATTGTTCTAAAAATACCGGAGAGGTCCTGGACATAATGATCATCGGTTTGTTTCCCTTTAGTTCCACGCTTTCAATGATCCCTCGTACATTGTCTCCTTTCCTGAAAAAATCGGACGGGATCTGTTTGTCTTTGGGCAGGATGATCTCGTTACCTTCGTCATCAAGCAATATGATGGCTTTGTGTCTTATATGGTGAACCTCAGCGGTATAGATCTCGCCTTCAAGATCTTTGAACTGCTTGTATATGGTGGTATTATCGTGTTCGTGTATCTTAGAGATCAGATTTTGACGCAGGGCAAGGATAGCTCGTCGTCCCAGGTCTATTAGCTTCACTTCTTCAGAGACATCTTCCCCCACCTCAAAGTCGGGTTCAATCTTACGTGCCTCAGAAAGTGAAATTTCCTCATTGGGCTCCTCCACTTGTCCGTCTTCTACCACAATACGGTTTCTCCATATCTCCAAATCGCCCTTGTCTGGGTTAATAATAATGTCAAAATTATCATCTGATCCAAATTTCTTTTTAAGGGCATTTCTGAAAACATCTTCCAAAATAGCCATTAGGGTTACCCGGTCAATGAACTTGTCATCTTTGAAT
>NZ_JBATLB010000288.1:0-2033 GCF_049669965.1 Muriicola sp.
CTTTTCAATTTGTAAATACACAGCTATTTTAAATAGCAGTGTATTGCAATATTTGTATTAAAAAAATTCAGTGGAGAAAAGCAAGGCATAAAAGTTGCTTAATGCATGTCTTATGCACACTGTTTGATTTTAGTTAGATTGAGAAGCACCCTCCATCTTAAACATAGCATCAGATTTCCTACATTTATATATAGATGATATATAGTGCATAATGCACTATATTCAATTGTTGTAAACAATATATACTATCAGTATGCATAGAAAAATAATTACGCTTTTATTTATAGCAACATTCATAAATTTTGGATACGCTCAATCTAAAAAAATCAGTATTAAAACAGACCATTTGACAGAAGTGAATTATCTGAAAATTGATGATTTTTACTTAACTCATTATTTATACATCGACTTATTTTTGAGAGAAAATTTGTTTCCAGAGGCAAATCCAGAAGATGTTTCCTCAATACTAAAAGCTCTAAAAAAATATGTTTCGGTTGAAAACAAATTAGACGTTGAAATTGAAAAACCTGGAAAAAGAAATTACTTAATCCGATTTGCAATTTTAAAGAAAGATGACGGAACGGAACTTTTAATTGCTTTCACAAACTGGAGCGTAAATAAAAAGGAATTTGAAGAAGAAATTAAAATAGAGAACGATTCATATACGAGATGGTATTTCCTAAATGGAAACAAAATGACCTACAGAAAAGATATGTCCAATCAGAATGATTACTCAAGTATGAACACCTCTGACTTAGCTAATGCGTATCTATTCGATGAGCTAACTGAAAACGATTCCGAGATAAAAAATATAATAAACGAATTGCTAAGTCAAAGTGATTTAATTGTGTCAGATAAAATTATGGCCCATTTAATTCTTTTGAAATACCAAATTTTTCAAAAAGAGAACGAAAACGTGACTAAGCAAACAGAATATTTAACGGAACTATTTGAAAAAAATAAGTCTGTGTCTGACCTAAGAGGTTTACAAGCCGCTTTTGATGCGACAAAATTTCAAATAGAATTAATGAAATAAATACTGTGTACAACATCGCCTATAACACATCGCTACCTAAGGTCTACGCTTATTTCCTATCTTAGTTAAAACAAATCTGGTCTGCTGGGGCTTGTGAACTCAAGCGCCGTGTCATAGCCCAGACCGTTAGGCACAAGCTTAAAAAAACTACAAAAGTTACCAATATGGTAACTTTTTTTATATCTTTGACCTAAAAGACATAATTTGAGAGTAATTGCAAAACGGACTTTGAAGGATTTTTGGGCAAAGCACTCCGATTGCGAACAACAATTGATGGCTTGGTACAGAGAAACCGAAAAATCAGAATTCAAAAACTTAAACGAATTAAAAAAGGAATATCCGAGCGCTAGTATATTGGAGGACAATCGGATTGTTTTCAATATTAAAGGCAATAAGTACCGGCTTATCGTGAAATTCAATTTTGAGTTCCAAATCTGTTGGATTCGCTTCGTTGGTACTCATGCAGAATATGACAAAGTAAACGCAAACGAAATTTAAGATGAAAATAGCACCTATTAGAAACGAAAAAGATTATCAAAATGCTCTCAACCGACTTGAGAAGATTTTTGACGCCAAAAAAGGAACGGAAAAAGGAGATGAACTTGAAATCCTGTCAATCCTAATTGATCGATTTGAAAACGAGAATTTCCCGATCGGAATGCCGGACCCAATCGAAGCCATCAAATTTCGCATGGAACAAATGGGAATGAAACAAAAGGACTTGGCAAAGGTCGTAGGATTTAAAAGTAGGGTCAGCGAAATTTTAAGTAAAAAAAGAAAACTTTCCTTAGACATGATTAGAAAACTTAATACGACTTTGCATATTCCAACAGAGGTTTTGGTTCAAGAATATTAATGAAAAAAGCCAGTGCCTAACAACGCCTATAATTCATCGCTACTTTAGAACTTCCTTGAAATTTCCTACATTTAAATAAAACAAAACTTGGCTTCAATGATTGAACGGCCAGGGCTCGCTTTGCCAGCGCGAATTTCTAAC
>NZ_JBATLB010000289.1:0-6860 GCF_049669965.1 Muriicola sp.
CTTTACCCATGCCTTGTATGTTTCACAAAAAACCAAGGACGCTATTGTGGATAAATTCAGAGATCAGGAAGGGAAAAGACCCGATGTGGATATAAAAACCCCCGACATGCGGATCAATATCCATATACAGAAAGATCAATGCAATGTGGCCCTCGATAGTTCCGGTGCTTCTTTGCATCACCGCGGTTACAGGACCGCCACCAATATAGCTCCTATCAATGAAGTACTGGCAGCCGGACTATTATTACACAGCGGATGGAATGGTCAATGCGATTTTCTGGATCCTATGTGCGGAAGTGGAACTATGTTGACCGAGGCCGCCATGATCGCGTGTAATATCCCGGCCAATATCAACAGAAAGGGTTTTGCCTTTGAAAAATGGTCAGATTTTGATGAAGACTTATACGATAAAATAGTAAGCAGCAGTCTGCAGAAGACCCGGGAATTTCATTATAAGATCATAGGATATGACAAGGCCCCATCGGCCATTGAAAAAGCAAAGGACAACGTGGCCAATGCCAACCTATCGGATTATATTGAGATACTACAGCAAAATTTCTTCGAATCAGAAAAGTTCACCAAAAATCATCTGCATATGGTATTTAATCCTCCCTATGGCGAACGATTAAACATTGAAATGGAGGAGTTTTACGCGTCTATCGGAAATACCCTGAAAAGACAATATCCTGGAACGGATGCCTGGTTCATCACCTCCAATCTGGAAGCCCTGAAGTTTGTTGGCTTGCGACCTTCGAGAAAAATAAAGGTCTTTAATAGCCATTTGGAATCTAAACTGGTTAAATACGTAATGTATGAAGGGAGTAAGAAGGGAAAGTACATAGAAAAAGATAAGGCTTGATTCACAGCTCAAACAAAACTAACTGACAGTTTTCATCTTTTGTAGCATTATTGAGTGGCTGTCGCGGTCTTAGGTTTTGGTTTCTTGGCCTTTCGATACAGCGGTACCAGGTAGGAAATACTGTAATTGTAGCCTACGCCAAAATTACTACCATCGGTAACTCTGTTAAACCCGGGGATCCATAGATTTGGAAAAGCACTGTCTTCAGTATTACTTACCAAAAACCCCAATCTCACACTTGCTCCTAGATAAATATTCGCAAATAGTTCGGTCTTAATTCCTACCAGAAATTCTAACCAACTGGCCGAAAGACCGCTAAATTCTGCATTATTCAGGCTACCATCGGCAAATTGTCCCGGATTCCAGTAACGGTTACTATCATAAATAAAGGAATCATTGAGAGTTTGGCTAAAGGTGCTAAAGGCGTATCTTCCTCCTATAAAAATAGAATTGTTCATCCCGTACCAGTTTTCATAGGTATTGTAGTCTACGCCCAGCTTTATATAACTTCCTGAGGTGGTATAATTATAAAGAGGTGTGCTGTTCGCGATGGTCAAATTAGCCAGTTCTTCCTGTTGGGTCTTTTTTTCATTCCCTAGCTCCCCGGCCAGATAAAGCACCTCTGTTAAACGGTAATCGGCCACAATTTCGAGTCCGGTATAATCCGAATTAAAAAAAGACAAAGCAGGTCTGCTCAGATCAATTCCCGCCCGGAGTCCATAGGGCTGTTTGTAGCTTAGGGTATCTTTTGGCTGCAGATCGATTGGGCCCGACTGGCAATAAACCATAGAGAAACCAAATAAGATTAAAATACTAATGGAATATCTTAACATGGGCGTTGACTTGTGAGGTTACAGCAGCATTGATAATTTCTATTCCCTGTATCCAATTGTCTGTATCAGAGGTCAACGAATTTGAGGCCAGTTCGTAATTGGCCACAAATCCACAAGCTCTGGAAACAAAAACCTCATTGGTTTCATAGTTAAATTGTAGGGTATCTATATTACCAGTTTCGGTATTGTCTTCTCCATCCGAATTAAGTATTATCTGAAACTGTGTGTTCGCTTCGTTGATCCTTAAAGGAATAGCAACAGAGTCTCTGGAACTTCGATCGGTAAAGGTAGTAAGGGGCTCACCATTTCCAATGCCAATTATTCTGAGCGAAGCCACAGATTTTAAAGTAACACTGTCGGCTGCGTCATAGAAACGGATGATTAATAATGGCGTATCTCCATCAACACAGATATCGTCTTTTTCACAAGCAGAGATCACTATAAAAACAAACAGTAAGAGCAGGCCTATACTACTTATACCAAAACTATAAACCGGCCTCCCTACCATTGAAAATTTAATACTCATTCTATATGTTACGTTTTTCCAAAAGTACAACATTTTCTACGTGATGAGTTTGTGGAAACATATCCACGGGCTGCACTTTCAGGATCTCGTAATCGGCCTTCAGCAAGCTGAGATCGCGTGCCTGTGTCGCACTGTTGCAACTTACATAGACAATGCGTTTAGGGCCCATGGCAAGGAGTTGTTCCACTACTTCTTTATGCATTCCCTCCCTGGGTGGGTCTGTGATCAACACATCGGGGACACCGTATGTAGCGGTGATCGTATTGTTTAGCACAGTTTTCATATCACCTACTAGAAACTCAGTATTAGAAATACCATTAACTTCCGCATTCACCACAGCGGCTTTTACAGCTTCAGGGACCACTTCAATACCGATTACTTTACGGGCTTTGTTTGCAATAAACTGAGCAATGGTTCCTGTACCGGTATACAGATCAAAAACCAGTTCAGTGCCCTGGAGATTGGCAAAATCTCTAACTACTTTGTAAAGTTCATAGGCCTGGGCCGAATTGGTCTGATAAAAGGATTTAGCATCTATCTTAAATTTTAGACCCTCCATTTCTTCCCAAATATGATCGCTTCCGTGATAAAGATGAATTTCCTGATCGTATAAGGTGTCGTTTTGTTTTAGGTTGATCACATAAAGCAGCGAGCTTATCTCAGGAAATGTTATGCGAATATGATCCAGGATCAAATCACGCATGTCCTGGTCCTCTTTTGCAAATTGAAGCAGCACCATGAGTTCTCCCGTAGAAGAAGTACGTATCATAAGGGTTCTGAGAAAGCCTTCCTGACTCCGGGGACTAAAGAATGGGAGTTGCTTTTCCGTTGCGAAGCGTTTTATTTCGAGTCGTATCGCATTGGAGGGATCGGCCTGTAAATGACATTCATTCAGGTCGAGTACCTTATCCCACATCCCTGGAATGTGCAAACCAAGGGCATTTTTATCCCTGATAGGCTCCTGCTGTTTTAGTTCTTCGGGATAAAGCCATCTGGAATCGGAAAAAGAGAATTCCATTTTGTTTCTGTAATAAAAGTGTTGTTTTGATCCTATTATGGGCAAAACTTCCGGAAATTCAAGATGGCCAATTCGCTTTAAATTATTCTCTACCTCACTTTGTTTGAAAATCAGCTGATGTTCATATGACATGTTTTGCCATTTGCAGCCTCCACACAGTCCGAAATGTTTACAAACCGGCGTAGTGCGTTTGTCCGAATATTCATGAACATGGGTAACAATGCCTTCAAAATAAGCTTTTCTTTTTTTAGTGGTCTGTATGGTTACCACGTCACCTGGAACGGCATTTTTAACAAAAATGACCCTTCCGTCTGGAGCTTTGGCAATCGATTTTCCTTTTGCACCGGCACCTACTACCGGTATCTTTTCGAAGATCTGCCTCGTATTCTTTTTGCGCATGCGCAAAGGTAAAATCTTTTTGATGATAGGGGAGGGTCGTATTTCTCAAATTTCCTATTTCCTGGTAAAAAAAGCCATAATGTCCTTTTTTTTAGGAGGTTATAATTTTTTTTGAAGTCCTAATTATTTGTAATTTTGTAGCACTGCATAGGATGATTTCTCTCCCAAAGAAGGAATTGATAAAGTTTTACTTAAATCGATTTTAAAATGTCTGTCTTAGAAAAAATTAGCTCTAAAGAGGCCATTGCTCTAGAGGAACAATTTGGTGCCCAAAACTATCATCCGCTACCAGTAGTATTAAGCAGGGGCGAAGGTGTCTTTGTCTGGGATGTTGAAGGAAATAAGTATTATGATTTTCTGTCTGCTTATTCTGCGGTCAACCAGGGTCACTGTCACCCTAAGATCATTAACGCTTTGAAAACACAGGCCGAGAAGTTGACCTTAACTTCGCGGGCTTTTTACAATGATATGCTAGGGGTTTATGAACAGTACCTGACCTCTTATTTTGGTTTTGATAAGGTGTTGCCCATGAATACAGGAGCCGAAGCGGTTGAAACTGCCATGAAGCTGGCCAGGAAGTGGGGTTATGAGAAAAAGGGGATCCCGGATAACAAAGCTCGTATCATCGTATGTCAAAATAATTTCCACGGTCGCACCATCTCTATTATCTCAGCATCAAATGATCCTGTGGCCACAGAAAATTTTGGTCCGTTTACTCCGGGAATCACTTCAATCCGATACAACGATCTGGATGCCCTGCGAGAGGTACTAGATGATCCTAACGTAGCTGCCTTTCTGGTGGAACCTATTCAGGGAGAAGCGGGTGTCTATGTTCCTGATGAAAGATACCTGGAAGAGGCATTTGCTCTTTGTAAGTCTAAGAACGTGCTTTTTATTGCAGACGAAGTGCAAACCGGAATTGCACGTACCGGCAGGTTATTGGCCAGTTGCGGAAATTGTTCTTGTGCTGATAAGAATTGCAGCGGAACCCCGGACGTAAAACCAGACGTATTAATTTTGGGAAAAGCTATCTCCGGCGGTGTCTTTCCTGTATCTGCGGTGTTGGCAAATAATGACATTATGGAAGTAATTAGACCTGGAAACCACGGCTCTACCTTTGGTGGAAATCCGCTGGCCTGTGCGGTTGCGATGGCTGCTCTGGAGGTTGTAAGGGAGGAATCCTTAGCCGAAAATGCAGATACTTTAGGGAATCTGTTCCGTGCGGAAATGGAGAAACTTGTCAAAGAATCACCGCTGGTACAACTCGTTAGGGGCAAAGGCTTGTTAAATGCCATTGTGATCAATGATTCTGAGGATAGTTCTACGGCATGGGACATATGCATGGCTCTCAAAGAGAACGGATTGTTGGCTAAACCAACACACGGTAACATAATCAGATTTGCACCTCCTTTGGTGATGACCCAGGATCAACTTTTGGATTGTGTGGCAATTATCAGGAAGACCATTTTAGCCTTTGAAGATAAAAACGCTAATAGCATATAGATTACAACCCACTTGGAAAGGGTGGTATAAAAAAACCCTAACGATAGCGTTAGGGTTTTTTAATAAAGGTATGTTGTATTTAGGATCTGATCTCTTTGATACGGGCTTTTTTCCCGGTAAGACCTCTGAAGTAGAAGATTCTGGCTCTTCTTACTTTTCCTTTTTTGTTGATTTCGATCTTTTGTAATGCAGGCATGTTAATAGGGAAAATTCTTTCTACCCCAACCGTACCAGACATTTTACGGATAGTGAAGGTCTCTAAAGCACCTGCACCTCTGCGTTGAATAACGACACCTCTAAAAAACTGAGTACGTGTCTTTTCACCTTCCTTGATCTCATAGTAAACCGTAATGGTGTCACCAGCAGAGAATTCTGGAAAATCTTTCTTTGGAACAAATTCGTCTTGAACAAATTTTATTAAGGATTCCATCTAATTAAATGATTTAAAGTTTTATAAAGCCAACATTCACGGATATCGTCAGAGGTTGATTTTAACGACTGCAAAAATAGTTGATAAATTAATACTTACAAGCATTTTGCCCCATTTTTTTAATTTATAAGGCAGCTTGGTTTACTCCAGAAGATCGGGTCGGAGTTTTTGTGTTCTGGCATAGGCCTGTTCCTCACGCCAGTCCTCAATAGCCTTAAAATTACCTCCAAGAAGTACTTCCGGTACCCCAAGGCCCTTGTAATCCCTTGGTCTTGTATAAACAGGGGGAGCCAGTAAATTATCCTGAAAGGTATCCGTGAGGGCCGATGTTTCATCGTTCAGGACCCCGGGTAGAAGCCTGATAATGGCATCGCAAAGAACTGCTGCACCCAGTTCCCCGCCAGACAAAACGTAATCCCCAATGGAGATTTCCCTTGTAATTAGGGTGTCTCTGACGCGTTGATCTACTCCTTTATAGTGCCCGCAGAGCAAAATAATATTGTTTACCAATGACAGGGAATTCGCCATTTTCTGATTTAGAGTTTTACCATCCGGGCTAAGATATATGACCTCATCGTATTCTCGTTCCGACTTCAGTTGTCCGATACACTTATCAATGGGCTCTATCATTAACACCATTCCTGCACCACCCCCAAACTGATAATCATCTACCTGATTGTAATTTCCCAGGGAATAGTCCCTCAAATTATGAATATGGATTTCTACCAATCCTTTGTCAATAGCCCTTTTTAGGATGGAGGCTTCAAACGGACTATTCAATAGTTCCGGAACAACAGTAATAATATCAATTCGCATTGCTCTTTGTGTATTTTTAATTGGAATGTCTCTCAGACTGCTGTCCAAAAGTAATGAAAACAGTGTACATCTTTTTGCCATCCCAAACGTTCATACAATGTCTGGGCAGGGTTGTCAAAGGCAGTTTCAAGCGCCAATCCTTTATACTTCATCTCTTGACAAAATTCTTGTGAAGCGCGTAGCAGGGCTTCGCCAATTCCCAATTTTCTATATGCTTTGTCTACATAGAGATCATTTAATATATAAATGGGTTGTAATGAAACGGTAGAAAAACTTGGATACAATTGTACAAATCCTGTTGGCCTATCTTTTTCCAGACTTACAAACAAAACGGAATCGTTTTTATGGAATCTTTCTTTTAAAAATTGAGTGGCCGCCTCAATGTCCGGATCTTGCTGATAGAATACCCTATAGGCATCCAGCAAGGGTGCCAGTGCCGGGATATTTTCGCTTTGAGCCCGTATGATGGTTAAAGC
>NZ_JBATLB010000290.1:0-23134 GCF_049669965.1 Muriicola sp.
GAGCAGGGATGGCCCCATTATAAAATAAAAGAGGTGCTGCCCCCATTAAAAGCAGGGGAGCAATCGGTATTGATGAAAGAAGCCATCGTAGGTTACTTCCTGGAAAAAGAATATATCCAATGAGCAAACAAGCCCCATACTATGCAGTAATCTTTACCACCCTAAGGACTAAAGAAGATCATGGATATGAGGAGATGGCAGCTAGAATGGAGATGTTAGCCGCCAGGCAACCAGGTTTTCTTGGTTTTGAAACTGCCAGAAGTGAAATTGGGATAAGTGTGAGTTACTGGGATTCGCTGGAGGCCATCAGGCAATGGAAAGACCAAGGAGAGCATCTTTTGGCCCAGAAGAAAGGCAAAGAGGTGTGGTATCAATGGTATAAACTGCGTATCTGTGTTGTGGAAAGAGAATACGAATTTAGCCAATCTTAGGGGCGCTGTGTTTCACCTTTCCAGCGCCATAGATAACACTAGCTTAATATCAGGTATTTTGAGTCCTATGATTCTTATCCTATTTTTGAAGCTATTACCATAATAAAAGTTGTTTAAAATGAGAAAATCAATTCCTTTTTCAAATCTTAATCGCCAGACTACCGTAGAGAAAATTGCCAAAGAACATTTTGATTTGGTAGTTGTTGGTGGTGGAATTACCGGCGGTGGTATTGCCTTAGATGCGGCATCACGGGGCTTAAAAGTGCTGCTATTAGAAAAAGGGGATTTTGCCTCAGGAACCAGCAGTAAGTCTACCAAACTTATTCACGGAGGCTTGCGATACCTAAAACAGTTCGATTTCTGGCTGGTAAAAGAAGTGGGGTCCGAAAGGGCTATTGTCCATAAACTGGCTCCTCATCTGGTGCTGCCAGAGAAAATGCTCTTGCCATTAATTGAAGGGGGCTCTTATGGGAAATGGCTTACCTCAGTAGGCCTCAAAGTCTATGATATCCTGGCGCAAGTATCGGGAGATGATAAACGCAAGATGTTGGAGAAAAAGGAAGCCCTGGCACTAGAACCTCTGCTGCCTAAAAAGAAGGTAAAAGGGGCAGGGTATTATGCAGAATATCGTACGGATGATGCCCGACTCACCCTGGAGAACATCAAAACAAGTTTGCAGTACGGAGCCGAAGCACTTAATTACGCTGAGGTGATCAACTTTATTTATAAGGAAGACCAGGTGAAAGGGGTGGTGGTAAAAGATCATCTTAGCGGGGAAGAGGTTACTGTAAATGCCAGTTATGTGGTTAGTGCGGCAGGACCCTGGGTAGATGAATTGAGGGGTATCAACAATTCTAAAAAAGGAAAGCGCCTGCATCTCACCAAGGGCGTTCATGTGGTTTTTCCACATAAAAAATTACCAGTGCAACAATCGGTTTATTTTGATGTTCCAGATGGCCGGATGATCTTTGCAATCCCCAGGGGAAAGGTCACCTATGTAGGTACTACAGATACTAATTACAATTCAGATAAGGATAATGTAGAAACCGACATGGCCGATGCCATTTATCTCATTGCGGCAGTCAACAATATGTTTCCCGGCATTACACTTGAAATGGAAGATATTGAATCTTCCTGGGCCGGTCTAAGACCTTTAATTCACGAAGAAGGAAAATCTACTTCCGAACTATCACGTAAGGATGAGATATTTACCTCAGATACCGGACTAATCAGTATAGCCGGCGGCAAATTAACGGGGTACAGGAAAATGGCAGAACGTGTAGTGAACAGGATTGCAAAAAAAATGGAAGAGGAAGAGGAAAAAAAGGTGGCAGCCTGTATTACCGAGACCTTGCCACTTTGTGGAAGTAATTTTAAGAAATACAAGGAAGTAAAAAAATATATTGCCGAGATCTATGAGCGCATAAAAGTCGATGGTTTTACAAAGTACGACGCCTGGTATCTGGTTACTACTTACGGGGTGCAATCAGAAGAGATCCTCACACTTTTTAACAATAGAAAGGAAAAGGACAAAGCTGTCCGTATGGCCCTTGCAGAATTAGAATTTGGGGTGGCCTTTGAAATGGTACAGTCGCCCATGGATTTCTTTATCCGCCGCACCGGAAGGCTGTATTTTGATATACACAGTGTTCGAAGTCTAATGAAACCTGTTTGTACGGAATTACAAAAGATCTTTAAGACAGAGGAGGCCGTGTTACTTGCCTGGCAGGAAGAAATGGAAAGCATTCTAAGGTCGCATTCAGATTTTTCCCTGGAAAAGATGTAGGATAGCTATTTTCTATGTTTCCTAGTCTAATTTGTCTGCAAGGCTTTTAAAGGTCTTCCTGGCATTCTCTTTTTGATAGAGCACAGCGTAAACAGCATCAATGATAGGGGTGCGCACCTTACTTTTGAAAGTGCTCTTAAGTTCATAGGCACTTTTAGTGGCATAATAGCCTTCGGCCACCATATTCATTTCCATCATCGCACTTTTTACGGTATATCCCTTGCCAATCATATTGCCAAACATCCTGTTACGGCTAAAAGTAGAATATCCTGTCACTAACAAGTCACCCAAATAAGCAGAATTGTTGATGTTCCGCTTCATCTTGTGCACCCTTTTGATATAGCGCTTCATTTCCCGTATGGCATTACTCATCAGTACGCTTTGAAAATTATCACCATATCCAAGTCCATGCGCTATCCCGGCAGCCAGGGCATAGATGTTCTTTAGCACGGCGGCATATTCGGTGCCTGTGATATCATCTGAAATCTTGGTTTTGATATACTCACTATTCAGATGGGTGGCCATTATTTGAGCCTTGGCTTTATCTGAGCAGGCGATGGTGAGATACGACAAACGCTCCAGAGCAACTTCCTCTGCATGGCATGGCCCGGTTATGACGCCAATATTCTCAAACGGAATCTTATATTTCTCGTGAAAATGCTCCCCAACGATCTTCCCGGTTTCGGGCACTATCCCTTTGATGGCAGAAAAGATGATCTTGTCTTTTAACGAACCGGTGAGTTTTTGTAATTCGCTTTCTAAAAAAGCCGATGGAATGGCAAAAATCAGAATATCTGCTGCTTTTACGGCCTCATCTATAGAGTCTGTAAGCGTTAGTTGCGACAAATTGAACTCAACCGAAGTAAGGTAGTTGGGATTGTGTTTTTCTTTTTTAATAAAATCAATAGCCTCCGAACTGCGCATATACCAAATGACATCAGAGAGGTTTTCGGTAAGCATTTTCACGATAGCTGTTGCCCAGCTACCTCCTCCCATTACTGCAAAGCGTACGTCTTTTTTCATGAATTGTTCTTCTCTTCGCAAATGTAATTAAAAACAGACAGCTTATAAAACACTGATATACAGTAGGATAACACAAATGGCACGATGCTTGTTTTACAGTTGTGCAGAACCAGAAAAAATAACATCATGAAAAACTTTACACTACTCGGTACCGCCACCCTGATGCTACTATTTTTAAGTAGCTGTTATACTGAGGTGATCCTGGAAGACGTTTTTGTAGAAGAAGCAAACTTTCAGGCCAGACAACATATAGAGGCTTACGACCTCTGGTATGTAGATATCAATGCCACAGATGGAACAGGGGAGGTACCCTTTATGCAACGTGCCTTCACCTTGTCTTTTAGAAATGGACTCCTTTATGCAAATAATAACATTTCGGGCATAGGGAAAACAGGTAGCGGGCTGGGAATTCGTGTAGGTTACTACGATGCGGGAAGCGGAGTTTTAGAGATAGACCATGATGTGGATGGCCTGTGGATCTTTGACGTGTATCTGGTAAATTCCAGAACCTTAGAATTGTATGACAGACGTTCTAATACTTCTTATTTTTTAGATGGATACCAAAGTGGAAGTTTTGACTATGACAGGGTATTTTATGAAAATATTGAATACCTACTTCAGGAATTTGATGTTTGGGAAAAGACCTATGTAAGTGAAACTGGCGCCATCAACGACTTTGATGAAGAGAATTACCTGCAGTTTTATGAAGGCAATGGCGGAACAGTGTTCAGGTCCTCTATCGATGAGATAGGCATCCCTCTTAGCAACATTCAATGGGATTATGAAGGCTTCTATGAGGTATATGATGTTCAAAACGATGAAACGCTTAAAACTTTAACACTGGACTATGACTTTATGGGCAATGATTATTTTGAGTTGTACGTTATTAATGACAAGACCATCGAATTATATCACCCGGATAGTGGTACCGTGTACGAATTTCAGGGAAGGGGATATATTCAATTCTTGAAATCTGAAACAGGAGATAGCAGTAAGAAACGGGTGAAGACGAAAAATCCGATGATGAATGTGGTTAGAAAGCGAAAGTAAACAGACTGTTTTACGACTAAACAGTAGAAGATAATTTTTTTGGTTGGTTATTTAGTTAGAAACCACCCTGTCTGAAAAGGACAGGGTGGTTTTTTTCTTCCCTACATCTTATATTTTCAGTATCTTAAGGTGTTAATTCCCTTTATCAAAATCAGCATGGCTTCGAAATACAACATCGAAATGGGAAACAAGGGACACAAGGAAATTCCCGGAAACCCTTCTACCGCTACCAGTAGTACAAAAAAATTAAATGACCGGTCTAATGGAAAGCCCCTAAGGGTTCTAAGTGAAGAAGATTGGGCTTTTTGGAAACACAACGGGTACATAGTTATTAAAAATGCGGTCCCAAAAGAACAGGCACAGGCCACAGCCAACTTTCTCTGGGAATTTGATGAGAAGGATCCCAATGATCCCGAGACCTGGTATGCGCCCCCCAGGGCGGAAATGAAAATGAAGGAACTCACCGGTACCGGGATGGTGGAAGTATACAATCATCAGCATTTATGGAACAATCGCCAGACTCAAAGGGTGTACGATGCTTTTGTGGATGTATGGGGAACGGAAGAATTATGGGTCACTATAGACCGGGCCAACCTTAATTTCCCTCAGCGCCCGGGGTACGAACGAAAGGGTTTTATCCATTGGGATTACGATCCGGAAACAAAACCCCAGAATGTGCAAGGAGTGCTGGCTCTGGCAGATCAGACCGATGAGAACATGGGAGGCTTTCAGTGCATACCCTGGCTCTACAGGAATTACGAGACCTGGAAAGTGGGACAGCCAAAAGATAGAGATCGGTTCCAACCAGACATATCCGATCTGGAAGATAAGATCGTAAAGGTAAAATTAGAAGCAGGGGATCTATTGATCTTTAACAGCACGGAACCTCACGGAATACGTCCTAATAGATCAAAAGATAAGGTGCGGATAGCCCAGTATATTTCCATGATGCCGGCAGAGCCCCAGAACAAGGCACTTCTGAATTGGCGTATCAATTCCTGGAAGAACCGGGTGGCGCCGGAAGGCTATGCCTTTCCGGGCGATCCCCGTAACTGGGAGCAAGAAAAGTATGAAACTGCTAATTTATCGCCGCTGGGGGAACGATTATTGGGATTAACCCCCTGGTAATCTGCTAAATCCATAATTTTCACCCAACCTAAGGTTCCCCATCCAATTTGTGGTATTTTTGCGCCCTTAAAACTACGAGCGTTTGAAGAAGTACCTCAATCTATTCGATTTTTCACAGGAAGTAAATTATAAAACCGAGATCCTTTCAGGGATCACCGTGGCCCTGGCCCTGGTGCCAGAGGCCATCGCCTTCGCCCTCATCGCTGGCCTTTCGCCACTTACCGGTCTCTACGCGGCATTTGTGATGGGCCTGGTAACCTCCATCTTAGGGGGTAGACCCGGGATGATCTCTGGTGCCACCGGTGCCGTAGCCGTAGTGATCGTTGCCCTGGCTCAGCAATACGGGGTAGAATATGTCTTCGCGGCCGTGGTCCTCGCAGGGATTTTACAGATTCTTGCCGGTGTGTTGCGACTGGGGAAATTAATGCGACTGGTACCCCACCCTGTGATCTTCGGATTTGTAAATGGGCTAGCGATCATCATTTTCCTTTCTCAGTTATCTCAGTTTCAAAACGCCGATGGTAGCTGGCTAAGTGGAAACACCCTATACTTGTTTACCGGCCTGGTGCTTATAACTATGCTGGTTATTTGGGGGCTTCCCAAGATCAGCAAGGCAGTTCCGTCATCTTTGGTGGCCATCTTATTGGTATTTGGGATCGTATTATTCTTTGGGATCGATACGCGTACCATTGGAGATATCGCCTCTATCAAAGGTGGGTTTCCTCCCTTTCATATTCCTATGGTCCCCCTTACTTTGGAGACCTTGCAGATCATTTTTCCCTATGCCGCGATTGTGGCCGGGGTTGGACTTATTGAAAGCCTGCTAACACTCAACATTGTAGATGAGATCACAGAGACCCGTGGCCGTAGCAACAAAGAAGCCGTGGCACAGGGTACCGCCAATATCCTTTCCGGGATCTTCTCAGGAATGGGAGGTTGTGCCATGATAGGGCAGAGTCTGATCAATACCTCCAATGGGGCCCGTGCGCGGTTATCCGGTATTGTGGCGGCATTGATGCTCCTTGTTTTTATCATGTTTGGGGCCGATCTCATTGAACGTGTTCCGATGGCAGCTTTAACCGGACTTATGATTATGGTGGCACTGGGCACCTTTGAATGGGCCAGTTTGCGCACCTTTCGCAGAATGCCCAAAAGTGATGTGCTGGTCATGGTATTGGTAACCCTGGTCACCGTTTTTCTCCATAACCTGGCCCTGGCTGTTTTGGTGGGAGTGATCATTGCCGCCCTGGTGTTTGCCTGGGACAACGCCAAAAGAATCCGAGCCAGGAAATATCTAGATGATAATGGGGTGAAGCACTATGAGATCTACGGTCCCTTGTTCTTTGGTTCCATCACCTTATTTAATGAGAAATTCGACGTGCTGAATGACCCGGATGAGGTTATTATCGACTTTCAAGAAAGCAGGATCGTAGACATGTCTGCCATTGAAGCCCTTAACAAGATCACCGAGCGTTATCTGAAAGTGGGCAAGAAAGTACACCTAAAACACTTAAGCAAGGATTGTATTCAGCTGTTACGAAATGCCGATGACATTATTGAAGTCAATGTGATGGAAGACCCTACCTATAAAGTATTGGTAGACAAATTTTAGGCCGGCAGACCTTAATCACTCAATGAATGTTCAATTCATGAGTGAATTTAAATGTCCTTTTTCTCCTGTCATTTCCCAATGTCCAAGAGATATGGGGATATTTCCAATGCTGTTCAGCCTGTCCATAAAATCCTTAATACGGAAGGTTTCTCCTTCTGTTTCTTTCATTTTAGCATAGTTGGCAAGGGCAGATTCCAGTAGGTATTTGCCGGTAATATAGCTGCTGCCATAGCCTGGTTGCCGCATGTACAAATGTTGTTCAAAAAGTAAGAGTTCTTTTTCGGTCTTCATCCATCCCCGGGGGGTGTACTCAGAATGAATGCCTCCGGCTTCTTCCATGGTCATCTCGTTGGCATGAGCATATAAAGATCCCAATCCCCTGGCTGCGCGTTGGGCGATCATGATGTAAACTATCTCTTTGCTCCTGGGAGAGTCATCGTACAGACCGGCTTGCAGAAAGAGTTCCTCTACTGCGGTAGCGGTTCCTTCATTGCGGGAATCAAAAATATTGTACAACAATGGGCCACGACGTACTTCGCTGGCATGGGGTTCCAGGTCCATTCGGGCCAATTCAAACCAGTGGTAGAAATGGGAGTAAAGAGGCCTGGGGTCATAGTGTTCCCCTATGAGGAAAAAGTTCCTTTTGTCTTCAGGGACAAAGCTCCCAAGGTGCTCTCTTAGTGCCGGTTCAAAATAGTCTTTGACGGTTACGATCTCTTGCTCTTCCAAAAAGCTAAGCAGGCTCCTGGCACCGGCGTCGGCCATTTGATCGTAGGCTTCCGGGCTGTCTGCTGCGGTGAGCGTTGGCAGGTTCCGGTTTCTGTGTTCCTCCAGTTTGAGGGACGTCCAGGCTCTGGCCAATTCCCTCTTTAACAAAAGCACCTCATCTTCCCAGGTGAGGGGTACTAAATGAACATTTTGAAGATACCAGGTGTAGTTTTCTTTTCCAATGCCCGAAGGCCCGGTTTTGGAATTCGCTTCTGTGGTCAGCCATTCTGCAAATGAATTGGTAGAGGAGATCGCCTCCTGAACAGCTGCTATGATTTTAGCATCTTCCGATATGCCTTCCTTGTTTAGCATCCCTTCGAGTGCTTTACTCTGATTTTCAATGACCCGTATACCGGCCTGCCAAAGTTCTTTTGCATTCCCGGTAAGGTTTTGTTGTGCCTGTTCATTCAAGGGTGGAATAACGCTGAGGTCTGCCAGTAGCTTTTCGCGATCTTCGGCTGTTAAGGGGAAGGTATACGTCCATAGTTCTAACGTTTTATGATGGGTGGGGCCTTCATGTGCCGGTACATCCGAGCGGTATTCCCAAACCGATTTGTAATAGGCGGGGTCTCGTTCCCAGGGTTTCAGGATGCGGTGGTTAAAGTCGTACCCATTCATCTCTGCCCAAACCAGCATCCAATCTACTTTATGGGATATTGGCCAGCTGGTGGTGTCTATGGCCATAAGTTGTTGTTGCAGATCTTTAAAACCCGGCCAGCGCGCTTCAAAGGTAGCAACTGTATAGTCTGGCACGCCTTTCATTATTGGAGGCACTTCAAAGCTTCTCCATTCGTTGAATAAGGTGACCAGATCTTTATAGGCTGTTTTCTTTTCCTTGGTGGGTTCAACTGTCGTCCCTTGCTTCCCGCATCCTAAGATGAGGAACAAAAACAGCATAAAAACAGGAATAAAAATTTGCTTTGTCATTTGCCTGGAAAGATTAGTTAGCTACTTCTTAAAAGTAGGAATTTACAGGAAATTGATCATCAAGAAAAATTAAACCAACCTAATTGAGTTATTTACTCCTTTATTATCTCTATAAACAGATCCGGTCTGGGGGAAAAACTATCCAGCCTTTCCCTTTTAACGCCCGATGAAACGCTGATAATTTGTCCCTGAGAGTTTTCAAACAGCAGATGCGGGTACCCTTTGGTGTCTATGGTCTCCAAAGAACTTGTGCTGCTATTAAAAAGTTGGGCCTTTTTTTCGTGCAGGGAGTTTTCCTGTACCGGCCAGAAAGGATCGTTATTGCTACCCAGGAACGTACTCCCGTCTATGCTTACGCCCGAGGTAAAATAAGGTGCTTCAAAAGAAGAACGGAAACTAAAATCTGTTGCATTATACGTCCTGTTTTCCAAAAGATTTATAAGATAATTCCCCGCGGCGTTATAGAGGGTCTTTGATTTAAACTGAGATCTAACAACAAAATTCGGGTTCGTTTTTTGTGTTAACAAGCCTTCATTACTTACCACAAAACTTATACTAGTACTCGAAGCGTCATTGCCAATAACCAACTTATTGTTCCCCAACGGAATCAGGTGAAATGGATAATTGGAACCAGTAGTTCCAAAATGTGCTTGTTGATCGAGCAGGGTTAAATTGGCATTATCCCGGCTGCAGGTATAGACATTATCAGCGTCGATAAAGACCCATAGGTTATTGCCTAAATAGGCAAAATCGGCTATGGTATTTACGCCATTCAGAGTGAATGAATACTTGTAGTTTAACGTGGTGGCGTCGTAGATATTTACTCCAGAACCAATTGGGAGCATCAGTTCTTCCCCATTGGCCGGGCTAGTGATAAACTGGAGATCACTATTGGTAAAGCCTATGGTAGCATTACTGGCAGAGGCCTCAACAGTTTTGGTATTGTAGTTATAGCGCTGCAGGGAATAGCTATTATCACTGCTACCGAGAAGAAAAGCCAAAGGAGCGTTAGGGTTGGAGGCAACGGAATAGATGTCTACAAAATCGAACACTTCCGGACGTTTAAAAATAGCCTCACGGGCGCTAACGGTTTCCAGATTATTAAAGAAATTCACATTTCCGAAAATATCGTAGACCAGGATTCGATAAACCGGATTTTTGATATAGGGAGGATTGGTGTCCATAAAAGTAGTTATGGAAATATCATCTATAGTGGCAACCACCTCTTCCTGATATGCATAGCCAGAACCATCGACAAAATTCTGTGTCCTGATCTCATAATGTGAGAAATAATACCCGGCATATGCTTGCCAGCTGAGTTCAATGGTATTCCCGGTTACCAGCGGATCAAAAATTTGTACCGAAGCAACGCGAAGGAATTCGGTATTCACGGATCGCAATTCACTTTCCCCTAAAAGTCCCTTGTCCGTGTAGACCTTTAAAAAGTAACAGAGTAGATCTGTGACAGGGGGGTCTTCATCCAAAAAGGAGGTCTGATCTACCTCATTGAAAGTTGCGACCAGTTCTGCATTCGCTTTTGTACATCCTCCGCTGGTTCGGTATATTTCGTACCGGTCGAAGGTATTAAAGCCATCATAGGCTTGCCAGTTAAAGAGGATCTTCTCTTCTGCTGCATATCCTTCTTCCCTTAGAAAGGTGTTGGTATATTGGTCGGGTTCATTGCCGCTGTATCTTCTTGCTGTAAAAATAAAGACGTCCAAATCACCATCTTCATCCCAATCGATCCGTGTTTTAAAAACAAAACTCTGGGTATTGCGCTCAAGGATTACCAATTCTTCACTTTGACCAAAGGAGTTGGAGGTAGTTAATACTCCTTGCTCCAAACGCCAGGTAAGTTCATTTATCAGGAGGTTACAATTGCTGTCCTGATAAACAAATTCGCGAAAAATGCCTCCAGCATTCAGTACAAAAAAATCGCGCCCACATTCCGGATAGGTTGGGGGAATGGCAACTGTCTGCCCTTCCAATTCTCCTTCGTATAAAGACCAGCTTCCTTCTAATTCGGCGGCCGTAACTGATTTGAGGGCATCTCCATAATAATTGTTAGAACTCTCTGAAGGATCATCTTCTTTAGAGCAGGCAACAACAAAAAAAAGGATAGAAATTAACAAGATGGAATCCCAGCGCCTGGCGCAGGATTTAAGAGTGGTAGGCATATTTGATATTCATTAAACAGCGTAAATGTATATTCTTTTTTAATACAATAGATACAAATTTTTAATGACCTAAAATAGATCTTTAAGCAACATAAAGAGCTTAATTAAACCATACAGCATAACGCTTTCTGCGTAATTCCATGGCGAGTAGTTTTTCCATTTTCAGCGCTTCTGCCCTGGTCGTGAATGGATCTATATGGTTGTACAGACTGGGGCGGAGGTAGCTGCCGTATTTCTGTACAATGTTAGAGGATAGTTTGTGGCCTTTTGAATTCCGGAAACCGGTCTTATGTTGCTGAAAACGCTCCTTGGGGGTCTTGCTCGTCATCCCCACGTACAGGCATTCTAACGCCCCATTGAATTGCGGATTAGCCAGCCTGAATTTGGCATTTTCGGTAAACACCCGTTTTGATAATTCTATGACGTATATCTGATAAGGCAATAGGGTAGTATTTTCCGGGGTAATTATTAGGTTCCCTGATTCTATAAAATTAGCTATATTTCCAGAATGCGACTAGCTCATCGAAGAAAAACTAAACTCTTTTTCAGCACTTTAATTCTATTGGCAGCCATCCTGGCTATCTATTTTAAGTCAATAGGGAATGCACCGTTGTTTACAGTTCTAAAACCCTTAACTACCATTTTGATACTGTTGTTTGCTGTGCTATTTGGGATCAATAAAAGTAAGTTCCACAAATGGATGGTCATTGGTCTGTGTTTTTGCCTGGTGGGTGATACTTTACTGCTGGAGGATTCCTATTTTGCTTTTGGCCTTGCAGCTTTTTTATTAGCTCACCTGTGCTTTAGCTATGGCTTTACTTGTCTTGGGGGGTTTAAAAAATACATGTTCCCTTTGTTTTTACTGGGGGTTTTTGGTCTGGGGTATTATTGGATTTTGTTCGATGCGCTGAATGCTCTAAAAGTACCGGTGTTACTCTACTTTCTGGTCATCCTTTTTATGGCTTGGCAAGGGATTGGCCTGCGGATCTGGAAAGCTACACGTCCACATACCCTAATTGCCCTTGGGGTACTGCTCTTTATTATTTCAGATGGGATGCTGGCCTGGGCTAAATTTAAAGAACCCTTTCCCTTGGATGGAATCCTTATCCTGGCAACTTATTGGACGTCCATTTTTCTTTTGGCATTGTCTGCCACCCTGGAGGGTGTAGTACCAAGATCAAAGGCAATAATTTAAAAGGTAAACGCCAATTTTAGCTGCTTTCTTATTTCCGTGTGGCTTTGAATGTGCCGTTGGGCTGTATAACATTTACCTCGTTTATTGCCCCATTTTCTGCTTCCAGGAATTCTACCTTAAACCCTTCCAGGATCTTAAAGGAAAATTTGTGCTTAGAAGTGGCCAGAAGTTCATATTCGGGCTGCCCGGGTACAAAGAGGTACAATGTATCCTCATTCTTGATATACACTTTTAATTCCATTCCTGCCAGCTCATAATTGCCCACATAGGATTCTAGCGTAGTCTTGTCTACCTCAATGGTGGTAGGCGTATGTTTAAAGACAATAGGATCTTGCAACGCCCCTTCTGCTTTCATTTTTAAGTCTGAAATATCTCCTCCGTCATTGGTGCCGAAATTAAAGCGCAGCGGTCCTGTGGCAGTAGTATCAATCCCTGTTTCTTCGATTTCAAAGGGCTCGAAAACATCGTAATGCCTGTGTTTTAAATAGTAGCTATTTAGTTTGAAGATGGCGATGAGAGAATCATTCCGGTTGTCTATCCGAAACTCCCCATAACCCGGATTCGCATACTTCCCTGTATATTGCTGCAAAATATGGGACGGTTTGGTGCCGCTTATTTTATTGGAAGATTCATTGGCCTTGGCCTCGGCTTCTGCTATTTTGGCTTTTTCCTGCCGTGCTTTAAAATCGTCTGCCCAGTTGGTTTTCCCCTCCTTGAGAAAACGATCTGCCATGGTATTTCTCACCAAACTAGGAACAGCAGATCCGTTTTGGTTGGTAAGCACTACAATACCAAGACTGTCTGTGGGAAAAAATGCTACGTTAGCAGAAAACCCGTCTATATTGCCACCGTGTTCTACCCGGTAATGCCCCCGGTAGGAAGAAAGGAACCAGCCGTAGCCATAGTTAGACATATGCATATCCGGAAACTCTTTGTCTGGCAGCCCGCTGCCCACTACCATTTGAGAACTAATGGCCTCTTTTAAATAGGCTTCCGGGAGGATCTGTGCATCTCCATTCTTGCCGTTATTGATCCAGCTACGAACCCATTTGGACATGTCATTTACACTGCTGTTGATGCTGCCCGCCGGACTCATAGCGGCAATGTCATAATAGTCCATCTTACTGATGATACTGTCTTTCTTTAACTCGTATCCCAGGGCTGCGTTACTACTTTCCTTCATTTCCTGGATACGCGTGTTGGAACGGTTCATCCCCAATGGTTTAAAAAACCGTTCCTCTATATTCTCTTCCCATGGTTTGCCGGTGATCTTTTCTGCAATGACCCCCTGGGCAAGGAACATAAAATTGTTGTAATACCATTGTTTTCGTACCCCTGTAAAAGGTTCCTGGTGTTCAATGCGCATCATCAAACTGTCTCGGGAATCGGTAGGGAAGAGGTACCACGAAAAGTCGTGCCTGGGCAAACCGGTACGGTGACTCATCAGATCCTTAATAATGATCCCATTATTCATCTCATCGTTGTAAAACCGCAGCTCTGGGATATGTTTTATGGGGCTATCCTCAAAGCTTAGTTTATCTTCTTGTCGCAGTTGTCCAAGAATGGCGGAGGTAAAGGCCTTGGTGCTAGATCCTATGGCGTACAGGGTATTGGCATCTGCGGGAATTTTGTTCTCATAGTCGCTATACCCAAACCCTTTAGCATACAGAACCTTTTGTCCTTCCACTACAGCCACCGCAAATCCCGGGGCTTTGGTGACTTCCAGGATAGCATTAAGTTCTTTCTCAACACCTTTGAGTCTTTTATCTGTCTGGGCATTAAAGGTCATGACTGCGCAAAGGGCGATAAGGGGGAAAAGGGATTTTTTCATGGGTAGTTATTTTGGAGTAAAAAAATTAACTTATTTGTATCTTCTATGTTTTAGGGAGATACTAAAAATAGGAAATTAAAAGATGTTTTAATTAGCAATTGAAGTTGCAAGTAATCGTAAAGAAATACATTAAACCAGTATTTTTATTCTATTTTCTCAATAGCAGCAATCATTTTTTGGGTCCGCAAGATCATGGACTCTAATTCATCGGTTTTTCCGCTAATTTTAAATTCGAATGCATCCAGATCAAAATTAGTAAGCACCTGTTTTTTACTCAGGCTAAATCCCAATTCTATTGGTGAGGTGGGTTCGTTTTTCGCAAAGATCTGCCGGATGTCTGCCCAGTTCACCTCCTGTAGTTCATCAATACTGTTTACCGTAATATGTAAAGTGGTAACAAAAGTATCTGTAGTGACCGCAGGCTTGGCATTGTCCTGTGCCATTGTATTAAGGGATAGGATCAATAAAAGAAGAAAAAAAGTATTTTTCATAATCATGCTTTTATTTTAAAAATAGGAAAATTAAGTTATAAATCCCTCAAAGTGTAACCCTAGATTGTAAACAAACTCAAAACCTATTGGATACTATTAGTTTTCAGCGTATTAATCATTTGGGAAGCAATAAACAAGGGAGGCTTATTTAGAGTACCTTTTAGGGAAATTATAAGTGTATGAGAAATCTTCTATGGTTAGTTGCCGTGATTTGTATTGTCGTATGGTTACTGGGCTTGTTGGGTATTGTGGAAGGTCTTGCTACCAGCAGTCTTATCCATGTCTTGTTGGTGATCGCTATTGTGACCATTTTGTACAACATTATTTCGGGTCGTAAACCTCTTTAAACACATCGTATGAAAAGAATTATTGGAATTGCCCTCTTGCTGCTTGCGGTATATTTGGGATATACTGGTATTACCAGTTTTTCAAACAGCACTGCCTCCGTAGATGTGCTGGGGGTAAAATTAAAGGCTGAAGACAATCAGCAAAAGACCACTTCCTTTATCTATATGGGCTTTGCTGTGATCGCTGCCATCGGCGGCATAGTATTGGCCAAGGGAAAAAGCAACTAATACTACACTTCCGAAAAATAATAGACAGCCAGGGGGCATCTTGCCTCTTAACTGCCTATTAAAGTTGTTGCTTTCTATCCGCCATCTTTATGGTGACAGATTATGAATGCCCTACAAGATAATAATTAGAAGTAGGATAATGATAAGGGCTCCGGCAGAGATATAGATGCCGTTCCCTGTGGTCCTAAGCTGCGTTTTAATGGCCCTTACTTCTTTCCGAAGTGCCTTTTTCTCGGAACGCTCCAGATCGGATTTGTCCATGCCTTTGATCTCCTCTAAACGGTCTAACATAACCCTAACTTCGGCGGGCATTTCTACTGGTTCTGTTGTTTTTTCCTTTTCTGCTGCTTGTACGGTGGTAAATACCCCTAAGGATAAGAGCATAACCAAAACATAAATCGGTGCTTTTTTCATAAGTGCTGTTTAAAAAGTTGATTAATATTGTTACTACCACAAACGCATGGTCTGAATAATAGTATAGATATTCTGCCTTCTTTGGAATATAGAAAAACAGCCCTAAATTAATTGTGACCCACGCTTACTTAGATTTTTTTAAGCGTTTTTCTGCTTTCTTTTCCTTGGCTGTTTTTAGCGGTTCCTTTTTTACGTTCTTTTTAGCATCCTGACCTTTAGACATAATGGTGTGATTTTACTTTTTATTAAAGATACGTAATTGCGAACAGGAATTTCAGTTTTCTGTAATTGTAATTCCCAGGGTGTGTTTAATAGCATTCAAGGCCTTTACCACCCAGTTCTGAGAAGGGTTCAAATCAATTTTTTCTAAGGCGATTAATGCATCTTCATACCCTTTTTCTATAAGGCCCACTATCTGCGTCGTATTGGTTCTGTCAAAAGCAGACAAGTCGGGTTTGATCAAAAAATCGGCATCTTCTGTTTGTAATTTTGCAGCCTGCTGCATGATAAAATGAAAACTATTCATGAGCACATCTAAAATGTTCCCGGGTTTCTGATAGTTATGGTTGGCATTAAGATCTACGCCAATAATATAGTTGGCTCCAATTTTTCGCAAGGTATTGATCGGCACATTTTCTACAATACCCCCGTCGATAAGCATATTATCATCTATGACAACAGGGTTAAATATGCCCGGAATACAGGTGCTAGCCATGACGGCTTTTGCTACGGACCCTTTTGTGAGAATTACTTTTTCTCCAGTGGCAGCATTAGTGGCAATCATTGCCAAAGGGATATTGGATTCTTCTATGTTTTTGTCTCCAATATGTTTTTTGAGGAGGGCACCAAATTTCTCGTTGGAAAGCAGGCTATACCGTGAAAGGGAGATGCTGGTGATATCCATCCATTTTAACTCGGAAGTGATATCGTTGATTTCATTCCAATTCTTTCCAAAAGCGTATAAAGCCGCCACAAAGGCTCCTATACTGGTGCCGGTAATAAATTTGATTTCAATACCCTTTTCCTCAATGGCTTTTAGGACGCCAATATGGGCAGCACCGAGAACGGCACCGCCTCCAAGCGCCAATCCTACATTTTTCATTCTGTGAACGGTTTTTATCTTTTGTTTCTTCGGAATCCCGGATTTTGGGATCCTTTTTTCTTATTGCGATTGGCAAAGAATTCCTGTTTCTTTCGTTGTTTCTCCTTTTCCACTTCTTTCTTCTCAGACGCATTCATGGGCCGGTCTGTCTGCGGAAAGGGATGGTCCTCCACCAATTCTATCTTTTGCCTGGTGAGTTTTTCAATATCACTGATATAGGCATTCTCTTCTGGTTCACAAATGGAAATAGAAATACCTTCTTCCCCGGCACGGCCACAGCGCCCAATTCGGTGTACATAGGTTTCAGGCTCATTCGGGATGTCGTAATTGATAACGTGCCGCAACTTGTCTATGTCTATTCCTCGTGCGGCTATGTCAGTGGCCACCAGCACTCTTTTTTTTCCGTCCTTAAAGTCTTTCAGCGCTTTCTGGCGCTGGTTTTGTGACTTGTTGCCGTGGATGGCTGCGGCTTCAATACGTCTTTTATGCAGGTTCTTTACAATCTTATCGGCTCCGTGCTTGGTGCGGGAGAATAACAATACCTGTTCCATCTCTGCATCCTGGAGGATGTGCAGCAGCAGGTCGTGCTTACTACTCTTATTGGTGGTGTATAAGTATTGTTGGATGGTCTCTGCCGTGGAAGAAACGGGGCTCACCGCTACTTTTTTAGGGTTTCGCAGAATTTGCTGAGAAAGGGCCACGATGCTTTTGGGCATGGTAGCTGAAAAGAAAAGCGACTGTCTTTCTTTTGGGAGTTTGGCGATGATCTTTTTAATGTCGTGGATAAAGCCCATATCGAGCATACGGTCTGCCTCGTCCAATACAAAGTATTTAATGTGCTGTAAGGAAATATACCCCTGATTCATCAGGTCGAGCAGTCGGCCCGGAGTAGCTACCAGGATATCAACCCCGCCACGCAGTGCGTTGGTTTGTTTCCCCTGGGAAACGCCTCCAAAAATAACTGTATTCCTAAGGTTAGTGTACTTCCCATAGTCGGTAAAACTTTCCGCTATCTGTATGGCCAGCTCCCGGGTAGGGGTAACCACTAGTACCTGTACTTTTCTTTTGCCACCGGAATTTTGGGTCTCGTTCACAAGATGCTGTATGATAGGAATAGCAAAAGCGGCTGTTTTACCTGTGCCGGTCTGTGCACTCCCTATCACGTCTTCCCGGTTGAGCACCAGGGGGATGGCACTGGCTTGTATGGCCGTAGGGGTAGTATAGTCTACATCCTTAAGTGCTTTTAGTATGGGGGAGATCAGTTTGAGATCTTCAAATGTCATATGTTGTAGTTTAAGGCTGCAAAAGTACTACTAAATGGGGCAGCAGCGAAGGGAAAGGCATAGAAGTGCATGGGAAGGGCTATGGTATTACCGTAAAGTTTGTCGTATCGAGCATAGTCGAGATATGATGTTCACAAGCTAAAGCCCGGTCTCGACTCCCATGCCTACGGTAGCAATGCCGGGGTATTTAAAAATATGAAATTTTATCGGAGGTCCGGGAGAAGGGATAAACAATAGTGGTTATTCTAAGGTGATTTAAAGATCTCAAGCCTTTCAATCCAGAAGATCTCGGATTCAAAAAACTGAAGTCGCGTTTTAATGACCCGCTCTGTTTTGTCCCGGGGAGGTTTTGTGATAAATCGCGCTTTAGAATGGCTAAAGTTGAGCGTATGTTTTTCATCCAGGTCCTTGGCCGTGTCGGTAAAAAAAGAAATTATTTTGCCATCGGCTTTCCAGGTTCCTTTTCCGAATAAATTCTTTATCCAGGGAATTCCTTTTTTATGATTGGTATATGAATGAAAGGAAAATGTGCCGTCCGGAGATACTGTCAATTTGTATTCAATAAGGTGATCTTCTTCGCTCCCGGATCGACGGAAATAGTCGCCCACCAGCTCGTCTGTCTGTGAGAATACGGAAATGCAAGATAAAAAAAGGAGGAGGGAAAGGTGTTTTTTCATGAGTGCTGTTATTTGGTCATTCTACTACATTTAATTCTTCCAAAGTATTGGAAAGAACCGGAGGCGTTGGTGGTGGGATATCCATATAACTAATTCCGTCAAACAGGATGGAATACGTAAAGTAGTCCGCCCCCATTTCCGAATTAATTTTTTCAAATTGAGTTATAATTTCCTTAAGGACTTCCTTGGTTAAGGTAATAGGATATTTGTCCTCAATAAAAAGGTGTATCAAGGCTGGATTAATGAAATTTTTATCAAACTGGAGCCTAAAGGTGGTAGCTATAATTTTTTGTAATTCTTTTTCGAGGGTATTGATATGCACTAATTTATCCTGGTCTCCTCCAAAGTTCATCAGGGAGTCATTTTTAATCTTGATAATATTTCTGTTGAGGTAGCAAGAAATAATTCCATCATTTGGACATTCAGTAAAACCCGTTATGCCATACAGCGTATCCATATCGGTAAATTGAATACCCGTGAATTTATTGTCACAAGAGAGTTGCTGCATTTTGCGGAGCAGCTGCCCGTAATTCTGCAGGGAATCCAGCTCAACTAGCGCAAATTCGGGCCGTTTTTGATCTTCCTTAAAATCAGCTGAATAAAAGGTAGCGGAAGTGGTAGAGGTTGTGGTCTCCCATAGATATGTTTCAGAAAGCGGATCACAACCGCTCAAAATACCTAGGGTAAAAACCAGCAAATAAAACCGCTTGTACATCTCTTGTTTTGTCTTGTCTTGGGGATTTTACCCATCTATAACAGGAAATATCAAAAACCAGGCCAGGGCTGTGTTTTGGTTGTTTAGTGATTGTTGTTTGTGTCCTTATTTTGTATTGTTATTTTGGTCTTTTTAATATGAATTTCATTCCCAAGGCGAATGTAAATCCTGTGACCGGGAAGTCGCGTATCACTTTTTTGAATATAGGTTCATCAGGGTGAAAATACCTAAGGGTTATGGCCGCTGTTCTTATCTAAATCAAGATAATTCGTCAATTCCAAGATGGTTCGTGAGCCATCAATATTGACATATTCCATGAGCACAAAACCATATTCCGTATTAAAATATGACTTCAACCTTGTTTCTCCTAGTCTGCTTATGGCGACACCCTCAATCACATAACAATCTACCAATCCAAAAATGGTTTTTAAAGGCTTGAAAGCAGTGATTTCATATTGATAGCTATTTTGTATTTGTCCACTCCAAAGTTTCCATCTTCCATCGGCCCAAAGATCTCCTATGGTAAGCTGCCAGGACCATTTTGTACCAATAGTATAGGGAGCTTTTATATAGGGAAACGGATTTAATTCTAGAATTTCAAAGTATTGATCCCGGGGCGGATGCATCCAAATATTGCCCTCATTTTCAATGACCCCGGAGGAACTGTTAATGGATCCCATATAATTATCCTGGGTTGGGTATGAATAACCGATTATAGTTTGATTGTAATCCGGAATGAATTTATCAAATCCCTGTAAACCTTGTTTTACCGAGATGATCACCTGTAGGATGGTATTATTGTCTGCATTAGCAACGGGAACAAATTCCCAAGTATTGATACTATCTATGTAATTTATTAGGTACTTGTTATTGGTTGTATCAATATGTTCATATTTGTAATGAAATGAGACTCCCTCGCGAAAGATCATATTATTTTTAGTAAATCTATTTTCATCTATATTGGTAGAATCAAATTTCTCTACCAATATTCCGTCATCATCTACTTCTAAAATATAGTCTTTACGTAGCTTTTCTTCATTCTGAGCCAGGCATAAGAAAGAAGAAATACATAGAAAGAATAGGATAGATGCTCTCATACGGTTCTTAATTTACGGATAAGGGATTGGCTAAATGGTATATGAAGGCACAACGTACTTTATAATATTTTTTAGTTGCAATTTATTTTCATTTTCCCAGTCTTACAATTTCAATTTTCGAAAACTGTATTTGCTATGATACTAGTACGACAAAAGCGAACGAATAATAGCCATTGTTTTCGGAACTTTTTTATTCCTATTTTTCCGACCACACAGCCAGTTCGTTGCCGCTGGGATCTTTAAAGTGAAATCTTTTCCCTCCGGGAAAAGAAAAAATATCTTCTACGATCTCCCCGCCGTTTTCCAGCACGCGCAATTTTACAGTTTTGAGATCTTTATGATAAAGTACTATGAGCACTCCGTTCACAATTGCATCCTCGGTTTTTTCGAATCCTCCTGAAACACCACTTGCAGAAAAAGAAGTATAGGAGGCCCCATAGTCTGTAAACTCCCATCCAAATGTGTTGCTGTAAAAGTCTTTTATCAACCTAAGATCCGTTGCCTTAAATTCTATATAGTCTATGTGATTGTTATACACTGTTTTTGTTTTAAAAGCTTATGCTAAGTCCAGCTCCATTGGGACCGGCAAAGACCCTAAATTCGGGGTTGAATTTATGGGAGGCAGATTTTAAAGATAGATTATAGGTGTCCACTCCTTTGTTTGCGTTGTTAAAAGCGCTTAAAGAAAATGGGATGCTAACTGCTGTAATTCCTAAACCTATATACGCCAATGTCCAGTTGGGATCTTTATCAGAAAAAGACTGCCCAATAGGAATTCCTGTAAGTCCTCCGCCTATAATTGTAATAATGTGGGCAATGGTCTTTTGAGATTTGGCTTTTTTGATCAACAGATTGGATTCAGGAAAGGATGCTGTTGCTGCGGCCAATTCATTCCAGTTAAGTCGTTCCCCATTTTGAACAAATTTATATCCTAAAAGATTGAGCTTCATTTCAATTTCTTGTCCAAATGAACTGTTGAGGAAGAATATTCCAATCAGTAGGAGGATTAGTTTTCTCATTTGATTTACTTTTTTAAATTTTTGTTTGAGTTGAATGGCAACGATTAGTCATTGCGGTTGCGTTGCATGGTTTTTATTTTCTTTTTTCAAGAAATATAGTTCCATCACTCATATTGTATGTAATGTTAAACGCTAATAGCATTGCTTGTCCTATTAGGCCATCTGCTTGCCTACCTGAAACGGCGTTTAATTCGTCAACCTCATAAACAACAGGAATATTTTTCCATTTTTTTGTACTAAATGTAGCAGACGATACCTTACCGCCAAGATTCCTGGTGATCGTGGCTTCGGCACCAAAACCTTTCTTTGTTTTATATCTTTTCTTTGGATCAATAAGATGGTGTTTTGTGACGGTTTGGTTGTGAAAGGTCAAATAATTATCTGCGGCTGTATCTATTTTAATAATTAGTGCAATACTTTCTTTTTTTCCTTTGGGGACTATTTCAATGGGCAATCCCAGATGATTAGATTCGAGTCCAATAAGTTTTAGTGGCTCTGCCTGCCCGCTGTATGTATAATCTGAGTTTGAAAAGAAACGCATTTCCATAGCATCCATATTTGTCTCAAGAATCGTCTCGTTTAGTAAATCGATACCTATGATCCCGTCTATTTCGGTTTTAAAATATTCGCTTATATGACTCAGATCCATTAAGGCTACAGAAACACTGTCTATTTTGAATTTTTTGCTAATCAACAGCTCATTGTTTTCGGAGATTTTAGAAAGAATGGTCTTTCCGGATGTTCCTATTTTTATTTCCTTCGAAATTGGTAATTGAAGTTGGTTGGCAGTAGCAGTATTTATTACGGTAACACCAGCACCCGTATCGAACATAAAGTTTAAGGGTGCTGAATTATTTAATCGAACCTCCATAAAAATCAGGTTGTCAATTAATTTAATAGGAACCTTATCAATTAGTTGCTGTCCAAAAATTGTCGGACTACTAATAAATAAAAATGCCAGTAAAATGTTTTTCTTCATTCGGGTCAAAAGTTTACACTACGGGTAGGATAACAGTGGTGGTTTAATTGCACACACTTTTGGACAACAAGATACTGAAATAAACAAAAAAACGGTTTGGATATTACTCCAAACCGCTCGTGACTTTTTATATTGTTGCAAAGAATATTTATCCTTTTGGGGCTGTTTTATTGAACATATATCTGGCTATTTTCCATGCTCCATCTACTTTTTCAAATACGAAAAGCTCTCTGTTTGCTTCCGGTACTTCCACTCCATTGGCATGTATTTTAACTGTGCCCTTTGAACTCGTTACCGCAAAAGCCATGTTTCCTTCTACAGCTATTTCCTCAATGAAGAATTCAATATTCAATTGAATTTGGGAAAAGACAAATTCGTATGATTTTAAAATTCCTTCAGAACCTATTCCAGAAGGTGCTTCTGTGGGCATAAAAACGCCATCTTTTGTGTAAAGACTTTGGGCCAATTTTGCATCTGAAGTGTTCAATGATTTTTTATAGTCATTTAGAAGTTCTTCGATTTGTTTTTTTGCTGCTTTTTCCATGATTTCCGTTTGTGTTGTTAAACTTTGATTCGATTCCTGATTACTCTTTTCGCCACATGCTATCATTAGAAAAGTGGCAATTACTGGCATGAGTATTTTTTTCATTTCTTTTCTATTTTGTTTAAACAAAGGTCAGGAAATAGAAGAAGGCGTACCTATAAGGTAGATTAAGAAAGAATCGTAAACCAGATTAAGATTTTACTATTCTTTTACGGATAGTACTAAGGAATTCCGGGGTTACTCCAAGGTAGGAGGCTATTTGAACGTTGGAAATACGGTTAAAGAATTGAGGATAACGTTCCATAAAATC
>NZ_JBATLB010000291.1:0-3204 GCF_049669965.1 Muriicola sp.
GAATTACTATTGGCAGTTGTTCTCTTTAATTTTCCCTTAGGATTTTTTAGGGTCCACCGGACATATTCCTTGTCATAGAATTCCACAAAGAATGCATTTTCGACCTGTCCGGGTTGAAAACGGTTGATGCCAAAGGAGACAACTCTGCGCCTACCCCATCTGGCTTTTTTCTTTATAACCACCCTACTTAAGAATTTTGGGACCCAGATTACTTTATCATTAGGGTTGTTGTAGCTGAAATTTACACGGTACATGCCATTGCCCATATCCAGAATACAGGAACTAATGGTGATATCCTCGTCTTTCTTATTTTTATTCTTTTTCCATTGGGCATGCCCCGCGAAACAAAAGCAAAATAAGAGGATCAGGGTGAAGAACCTGCGAAAGATAATTTCAAAATTGGACGATGTAAATTTTACGTTGGGGTGTGAGGAAGCATGCCTTGTAATCATATTCTTGAGTTGGTTAGTTATTTAATGATAGGATGTATGCACATAGATCCTATTACATTACCATAGCCAACTGTGGAATAGATGCCTATAAAATTTTACCTCAGGCAAGTAATTTAAAATAACCTTGCCACAACCAAAATTTATAAGATCCTTCAATATTTCTCAGCAAATAATTGATGAGAAAAGTCCAAGTATAATTTGTAGAGATAAGTTTTTGAAAAGCATGGGGTGACCTAAAGATACTACAAAAACTAATATAATTAAGGTTTTACCTTATAATAAGTAAGGTTTTACCTAAACTCAACATGAAATTTACAGGAAACTCTGTAGAGCCAATTCGTAGCTTTGAAGTCCAAATCCCAATATGACCCCTTTAGCTCCTGCTGAGATATAGGAGACGTGCCTGAAATCTTCTCTGTTAAAGGTATTTGAGATATGTACTTCTACCACCGGTGTAGTCACGGCTTTTACGGCATCGCCCAGGCCAACAGAAGTGTGTGTATAGGCTGCTGTGTTTAAGATGATCCCATCATAACTAAAACCCACTTCCTGGATCTTGTCTATGAGCTCGCCCTCAATGTTCGATTGGAAATAGGCCAATTGAATGTCCTTGTATTTCATTTGAAGCTGAGAAAAATATTCCTCAAAACCGGTAGCCCCATATACTTCGGGTTCCCTTTTGCCCAGGAGGTTTAGATTAGGACCGTTTATAATAATGATTTTCATACGTTAAAAGTAGCGAATAGTTACGCTATCACAAAGAAAGGTACTTTCTCCTGAGCGCACAAGAACCTACGAAAAGAATGAATGGGTATCTAAGATATTAATTACAATCTGCGGGGCCTGACCTGGAAAGTATGTAAAACTCCTACATTAACCGTAGACCAGGTGGCACCATCGAGCTTAATCCCCGTATAGGAAATATTTACCTCGGTATTAGTTCCAAACAGATATCCAACGGTAGGCTTGTAGTAAAGTCCGCCATCATTGGTACTTGGGTTGATTCCAAACGCCTGACCAACATCACCTCCAAATGAAAAGGAATTGGAAGGCCATATACGGAAAGAGGCTGCCAGCGGAAGAAATTGTACACTTGGGAGATCGGGTCCACCATCAAAATTATCCGGAAAACCATTTATAAATCCGGCCATGACCCCCACATCGACAACTTCACCCAATGCATGCATATAACCCACATCTATCCCTGCTGCGAGTACCACAGCATCGCTGAAATCATTAAAAGGAAAACTGCCATGAAGGCCTAATTTAATACCTTCCTGTGCAAATAAGCCAGTACATAAAAACAGTCCTGCCAAAACAACAATAAATTTTTTCATTGGTTAAATAGTCTAGGTTTACAGCCAAATCTAGTCTGTTCTTTTAAACACGCCTCATTTTTGTTGCCAAACCACCAAAAATGGTGGTAGCTGCCAAAATTCTATCTATTTTATAACAATAGAGCTATCTTTAAACTATGAACTGGGACCGGGCACTAAAAGATTTCAGACACTATTTACAGATAGAAAGGGGCCTTTCTGAGAATACCATCCAAAACTATCATCGCGATGTAAGCAAACTGGCGAGGTATCTGTATGCTGTTCAATGCAAGGACAATCCCATTACTTTAGAAAAGGAAACCCTGTCTCAGTTTGTCTATGAACTTGGTAAAACTGTTTCTGCAAGATCACAGGCCCGCATCATATCAGGACTAAACAGTTTTTTTACCTATCTGGTTTTTGAGGATTACCGCCCTGAAAATCCTATGGAACTCATTGAATCCCCAAAACTGGGGCGTAAACTCCCGGATACCCTCTCTCTAGAAGAAATAAATGACCTTATTAAGGCGATCGATCTTTCAAAACCGGAAGGAGAACGCAACCGGGCCATGCTAGAAACCCTTTACGGGTGCGGCTTGCGAGTGTCCGAACTTATTCATCTGCGAATTTCTGATTTGTTCTTTGAAGAGGACTTTATCAAAGTAACCGGGAAGGGCGATAAACAGCGCTTTGTGCCCATTAGTCCGTTGAATAAAAAATATATCAGCATCTACAGGCATCAGCTGCGTGTGCATCAGAAAATACAAAAGGGTTACGAGGATATTTTATTCCTGAATCGGAGAGGCAAAGGGCTTACCAGGGCCATGATCTTTTATATTATCAGACAGCTTGTAGACAAAACAGGGCTTCATAAAACGATTAGTCCGCATACCTTCAGACATTCTTTTGCTACCCATTTACTGGAAAACGGGGCAGATCTCAGGGCCATACAGCAAATGCTGGGTCATGAAAGTATCACCACTACGGAGATCTACATGCATGTAGACCGCACCCACCTTGCCCAGGTAATGGAACAATACCATCCCAGAAAGTGAGTAAATAAAATCCTGAGAATGTTTCTAAAGGGTCTGCTTAGTTACAGGCTCATTTCTTATATTTAGCCTTACTAAAAATCAAGACCGATGAAAAAATACACCTTCCTAGGAATTGCCCTTTGTTTGTTATTTGCTGTACAAGCACAAAAAGATACAGATGATGTACTTAAAACACTGGATGCCAAAGCGGCAAACTATGGAGAGATTGCTCAAAATATATGGGAATTTGCGGAAATGGGCTATCAGGAAGAAATGAGTTCTGCCCTACTTCAATCAACGCTGGAGAAAGAAGGATTTACCATAAATAAAGGGATCGCAGGGATCCCAACGGCTTTTGTTGCAGAATACGGAAGTGGCTCGCCTGTTATTGCCGTCCTGGGC
>NZ_JBATLB010000292.1:0-1507 GCF_049669965.1 Muriicola sp.
AGGCGAAACCTCATAACGTAAGGCTTGGGAATAACCTTCTAAAGCGTGTTTTGTAGCGGTATAAGTTCCGAAAAAAGGTGGCGACATACGACCAACTAATGAAGAGGTATTGATAATTAAACCTGAACCTGAGCTTCGCATTGAAGGCAAAACTGCTTGCATTGTTCTAATAGCACCATAATAGTTGGTTTCCATTTGCCACTTTGCCTGCTCAACGCTATAGGCTTCAGTAATGCCTATATACATAATACCTGCATTGTTAATTAAAATATCAATATTTCCTGCTTTCTCAAGAATACTATTCATAGCTTCTTTTACAGAAGTATCATTAGTAACATCCATATCAACTACCGTAATGAGAGATGAATATGCTTCTAATTCTTTTTTTACCTCTGCGTTTATTCCTTCTGGATTTCGCATAGTTGCGAATACTTTGTTGCCTTTATCGGCAAAATCTTTAACTGCTTTTAAGCCGAATCCACTACTACTTCCTGTGATGATTACATTTTTCAATTTTATTAATTTTTAAAGCCAAACATTCCGTTATTATGAGCTAAACCTTCGGTAGGTATTTCTTGAATCACATCCCAATGCTCTACAATTTTGCCATTTTCTACACGGAATAAATCGTAAAACACTTGATTTTTACCCATCAATTCGCCTTCGCTAACGGTAAGAACAAAGTTCCCTTCGCCCATAACTTTGTGGAGTTTGTTGTATTTGAAAACTATATTTTGGGAAGCCAAGTATTGAAAGAATTCTCCAAGGCCGTTCAATCCATCTTTGATCTGCGGATTGTGTTGGTCATATTGCTCGGCACTGATATACTCTGCAATTTTATCTTGATTTTTACCCATTGGGATGTCATTAATAAAAGAAGTAACCAAGGCTTTATTGGCTTCGGTTTTGTCTAAGTCCTCAACAGTTGTTGGTCCATCGGTTTGACTTCTGCCGCTTGCAGATTCTTTCTCTAAAACGGTCATTGCGTCCCAATGCTCGGCTACTTTTCCGTTTTCATCGACACGAATAATATCAAATGCGACCATTTCATCCGCCCCAAAAGGTTTGGCATTTTTCCAGATATTGTGCATAAACACAAAATCACCATCTTGAAATAGTCGAACGTTTTCAGCGTACGTTCCATTTTCTTTTAAAACTGGTAATAATCCAATAAAAGGTTCTAAACCAGTTGGTAAAAATGGATTGTGTTGAATGTAATCGGCATTTGCAAATTTGCGCATAGTTTCTGCGTCTTGTTTGGCTACTGCACCTAAGAATGTGCCTACGATTTCTTTGTTGTTCATTGTTTTTTCTTCTGTTTGATTATTCTCACTTGTTGAATTTGTTTTTGTTGTGCCACAGGAAGCAAGAATGCCTGTTAACGCAAATACTGTGATTACCTTTTTCATTGATTTCAATTTTTATAAATTTTTATTACTTGTGTTTCGCAAGCAAAAATACAATAACACTTTTAATATGCAAGCAATATTTTGAATTAATTTCATTT
>NZ_JBATLB010000293.1:0-5944 GCF_049669965.1 Muriicola sp.
TTTTATAGCAAGTACCCTTATTTTTTCAGTACAACAGGGTCATTTGTCCTCTGTCCCTGCTAAGGTTGACTCCTCTGACCTTAACACCGATAAAAGTGTCGCAGAAGAATACAGGATCACTTCTATAGAAATTCCGAAAGACTTGAATTTTGCAGGAGAATCTGTGCCGCAAAAAGATCCTGAAATCATGGAGCGAATAGACCGGGAATTTTTGGTCAATACCTATTGGCAGTCTAATGCGGTATTACTGATGAAACGAGCCAATAAATTTTTTCCGGTCATAGAACCTATTCTGGCTAAAAATGGCATTCCGGATGATTTTAAATATTTAGCCGTTGCCGAAAGTGGCCTACAAAATGTGGTTTCTCCTGCAGGAGCAGCCGGATTCTGGCAGATCATGAAAGCCACAGGGAAAGAATATGGTCTGGAAGTGAATTCGAATATAGACGAGCGGTATCACCTCGCATTGTCTACTCAGGTGGCATGCGACTATCTGAAAAAGAATAAGGAACGTTACGGCAGCTGGACGCTTGCTGCAGCTTCCTACAATGCCGGTGCAGGGGCCATCAACAAATATATGGGCATACAACAGGCAACGGATTATTACGATCTTCTTTTGGGAGATGAGACCGGGCGTTATGTTTTCAGGATCATGGCCATCAAAGAGATTCTTTCACATCCTGAAAAATACGGTTTTGAATTGGGGGAGAAGGACCTGTATGAAACGGTGCCTACGTTTACAGTATCTATCAATGAGCCTGTTGAAGACTTTGCTACCTTCGCTAAGAACTATGAGATCAACTATAAGATCCTTAAAAGACATAATCCGTGGCTGCGCGAACCTCATTTAAACAATGCCTCAGGTAAGAAATATACCATAGAGATCCCTAATAAAGGATACTATACCACTGCCCGATAAAAGAATTGAAGTTTAAATAAAAAACAAAGATCTGAGGTGCAAACTATCAGATCTTTTTCATTTGTTGCTGCATCATTTTGATTTGCTCCGTCAACATATTGTTTTTATCAAGCTTTTTGGCTTCCTGGAGCAAGGTGGTTGCCTCTCGCTTTCTTCTTTTTTGCATCGCTATCCCTGCAAGGCTCAATTTAGCCATGGCAAGATCGTAATCCATATTTAAACCAAGTTTCAGAGCTTTTTTAAAATATTTTTCAGCCTGGGTAAGGTTTTTTTGTGAGTAGATAATCCCAAAGAGATAGTTGTAGTACCCTTGTTGTTTGGAGGTAAGGGCGGCTTCGGGATTTTTTATCCTTTCTAACCACTTTTCGGTTCCTGCCATATCCTGTTTACGCATTCTCAGAAAGGCAAGTAGGATAAATTCATTTCTGAAATACAGAAATACAAAGATCAGGGAAAGCAAGATCAAAAAGATTCCGTTCCCAATAGAACCCTCCACAAATTGATAGATTGCATAGGCAACAATTAATGCTGTAATGACCAGTTTAATATTTTTGTTGAACATAAATGCTTATTGAATTAATTCGTAAGTAACTGTAGATGAGATGGTTGTTGGGATCTTTTGGTCGCCCATTTGTGTAATGGTAGAATATCCCTTAGAATTCCCTTCTACCTTCATTTTTAGGATAAATCCGGACTGTAGATCTGTAGTAATACTAGTATCCTGAGTGCCATCTAAGATCATTGTGGTGGCCGGTTCCTTTATTTCCATTAAAATAGTTGCTACCCCGCTTATTTTGGCGTTCTGGCCAGTGACCGAATCTAATTTCCAGACATTCTGAGCAGTTAATTTGCCCGTATAGATATTCTCCCAGGTGTCACCGACATTAATACTTTTGTCGGGATATATGTAAGTCATTTGCTTGTAACTGTTTGACAGGGCCTCGGATCCAAATTCTTTCTTTAGTGATGCCCTCATCATATTCAACGAAAAATCGTCCTGAAGTCCTGATGCTTCTGTCATCTTTACGACCAGGCTATCTCCTCCCTGCACTTCCAGGATATCTCCGTTGTGGGCAAGTACCACGTGAATTGGAACGTTTAACAAACTATTAAAGATCCGCGATTGTATATTATCCGGATCAACTTCCCTGGCGTGTACGTCCATTAAAACTCCCTGTATGCTGGAAGTCATGGTCATGATCAGATCCTCGAAGGTGATGTCTATGGCATAGGAATCTGCGTTTTTATCGACCACTTTAAATTGCATTACGCCGCTGATGTCGTTCACAATTTCATGAGAAGCGCCCTCTATTTCCTGCACAATAGCCTGTCTGGCAACTTGTTTAACAAGAAACACATCTCCTTTATTTAGATTGTATTTCAGTGTTTCCTGTGCCAGAATATTTGGAAACACGGCTAAACCTAAGAGGGTAAGGATTATAATTTTAAATTTCATGAGATCTACAACAATAGAATGCTGCAAAAGTACTAAAAACAATCGAAAATATTTTTCCGAATCCATTTGGCAAAGCAAAAACTCTTCGTATATTTGCGCCCAGATTTTGGAAAACTAAATCGGTATTTACTACCCGAATTACAAAACAAAAATAGCATGAAAAGAACATATCAACCGTCTAAACGCAAGCGCAGGAATAAACATGGTTTTAGGGAGCGTATGGCTTCGGTCAACGGAAGAAAGGTTCTTGCTAGAAGAAGAGCTAAAGGAAGAAAAAAACTGACTGTTTCCTCTGAGCCGAGACACAAAAAATAATGACTGAAAATCAACAATATCAAGGTGTTACTTTTTTAAAGTAGCACCTTTTTTTTTATCAAATATGTACTAAACGCAAAGAAAAGGAAGTTATGCCAAAAAGAGAAGACCTCAAATCTATTTTAATTATTGGTTCTGGCCCCATCATTATAGGACAAGCTTGTGAATTTGATTATTCGGGTTCCCAAGCCCTGCGGTCACTGCGGGAAGACGGAATAGAAACCATACTGATCAACAGCAATCCGGCCACCATCATGACCGATCCTTCCATGGCAGATCATATATATCTTCTCCCTTTAACCACTAAGTCAATTATTGAGGTTCTCAAAAAGCATCCTAATGTAGATGCGGTGCTGCCTACCATGGGTGGGCAGACTGCGCTTAACCTTTGTATTGAGGCGGGAGATAAGGGCATTTGGGAAGATTTCAATGTAAAGATCATTGGCGTAGATATCGATGCCATCAATATCACCGAAGACAGGGAAAAATTCCGAAAACTCATGTTGGAGATAGGAATAGGAATGGCACCTCAGTCTACAGCCACCTCATTCCTTGAAGGAAAGGAAATTGCACAGGAATTTGGTTTTCCATTGGTGATCCGTGCTTCATATACCCTGGGAGGTGCGGGAGCTTCCATCGTATACAGACCAGAAGATTTTGACGAATTACTAAGCAGAGGTCTTGAAATATCTCCTATCCACGAGGTGATGATAGACAAGGCACTAATGGGCTGGAAAGAATACGAATTAGAATTACTCAGGGACAAAAATGACAATGTTGTAATTATTTGTACCATAGAAAACATGGATCCGATGGGAATCCACACCGGGGATTCTATTACCGTGGCCCCTGCAATGACCTTATCGGATAGAACTTTTCAGCGTATGCGGGACATGGCGATACACATGATGCGTAGTATTGGAGATTTTGCCGGAGGGTGTAATGTGCAATTTGCAGTAAGTCCTGATGAAAAAGAGGACATCATTGCAATAGAGATCAACCCAAGGGTATCTCGTTCATCGGCCCTTGCCTCCAAGGCAACAGGATATCCTATCGCAAAGATCGCCGCTAAACTGGCAATTGGGTACTCCCTGGATGAATTAGAGAACCAAATAACAAAATCTACTTCTGCCTTGTTCGAACCAACGCTAGACTATGTGATCGTAAAGATCCCGCGATGGAATTTCGACAAGTTTGAAGGATCGGACAGAACACTTGGACTACAGATGAAATCGGTAGGAGAGGTCATGGGCATTGGGCGGTCCTTTCAGGAGGCATTACACAAGGCAACCCAGTCTCTGGAGATCAAACGTAATGGATTAGGAGCCGATGGAAAAGGGTATACCAATTACGAACAGATCATCAGTAAACTTACCATCCCCAGCTGGGACAGGGTCTTTGTGATCTATGACGCTATTCAGTTAGGGATTCCGTTAAGCAGGATCCACGAGATCACCAAGATAGATATGTGGTTTTTAAAACAGTATGAGGAACTGCACTTTTTAGAACAGGAAATTTCTAAGTACACCGTGGAGAACCTGCCCAAAGAATTGCTTTTAGAAGCAAAACAAAAGGGATTTGCAGACAGGCAGATTGCGCATATGCTCGACTGTTACGAGAGTGAGGTACATAAAAAACGAACTGATCTTGGGATCAACAGGGTTTATAAACTGGTAGATACCTGCGCCGCAGAATTTAAGGCAATGACCCCTTACTACTATTCTACCTTTGAGGAACAAATTGAAACGGCCGATGGAAACAGGTTTGTAGCCAACGACAGTATCGTCACCGACAAGAAGAAGATAGTGGTCCTTGGTTCCGGACCCAATAGGATAGGGCAGGGGATAGAATTCGATTATTGTTGTGTTCACGGCGTGCTGGCCGCCGCAGAGTGTGGCTATGAGACCATTATGATCAACTGTAACCCTGAAACTGTCTCAACCGACTTTGATACGGCAGACAAGCTCTATTTTGAGCCAGTGTTCTGGGAACATATTTACGATATCATTTTGCACGAAAAACCGGAAGGGGTGATTGTGCAATTAGGCGGCCAAACGGCCCTTAAGCTAGCAGAAAAATTAGACAAGTACGGCATCAAGATCATGGGAACCAGCTTTAAGTCGCTCGATCTCGCCGAGGACCGCGGAAGTTTTTCCAGATTGCTAAAAGAGAACAACATCCCTTATCCAGAATTTGGGGTGGCCGAAAGCGCGGACGAAGCCATTGAATTATCCAAAGAATTGAATTTCCCTCTATTGGTGCGTCCATCCTATGTCTTAGGCGGACAAGGAATGAAAATTGTCATCAATAAGGAAGAATTGGAATCGCATGTTGTAGACTTACTCCAAAAGATCCCCAATAACAAATTACTGCTAGATCATTATCTGGATGGTGCCATAGAAGCTGAAGCCGATGCCATCTGCGATGGGAAAGAGGTCTATATTATTGGAATCATGGAGCACATAGAACCCTGTGGGATCCATTCCGGAGATTCTAATGCTACCCTGCCTCCGTTTAACCTGGGAGAATTTGTAATGCAGCAGATCAAGGATCATACAAAAAAGATCGCCTTGGCATTAAATACAGTTGGACTTATCAATATACAGTTTGCCATTAAAGACGATGTAGTGTATATCATAGAGGCCAACCCAAGAGCTTCCCGTACTGTTCCTTTTATTTCGAAGGCCTATGGAGAACCCTATGTAAATTTTGCGACCAAGGTAATGTTGGGTGAGAAGAAGATCAAAGATTTCACCTTTAACCCAAAATTGGAAGGATATGCCATAAAACAACCGGTATTCTCCTTTAATAAGTTCCCCAATGTCAATAAGAACCTGGGCCCTGAAATGAAGAGTACCGGGGAGAGTATACTATTTATAGACAGCCTGAAGGACGATGAGTTCTACAACCTGTATACCCGAAGGAAAATGTATTTAAGCAAATAGGAAAACAGTTTTTCTATTGGGATGAATTCACTTAGGCTTCCCACTCCGTATGGAAAATACCATCCTTATCAGTTCTTTCGTAGGTATGAGATCCGAAGTAGTCTCGTTGTGCCTGAATAAGGTTTAAAGGCAGGCGCCCGGAAGTATAGGCATCAAAATAAGTAAGGGAATTAGACAGTCCCGGTAATGGGATTCCGTTGAGTGCCCCATAAGACACTAATTGGCGGGCAGCATCTAGTGTTTCTTTGATCTCCTTAGAGAAAGCCGGATCTAACAAAAGGTTGGAAAGTTGTTTATTCCCTTGAAAAG
>NZ_JBATLB010000294.1:0-4560 GCF_049669965.1 Muriicola sp.
ACTTCTATTACTTTTAAAATTGCCATTTTATGTACATTTTAGATTCTCTTAAAGTAACGAAGAATTTGAAGAAATAGCAAATATTCAGCAGGGTATTAGCCATTGATGGCAACTACTTCATTCACCTTATCGCCCATCATGTTTTTAAGCATGGTCTCAATGCCATTTTTTAAGGTAAAGGTAGAAGAAGGACAACCACTACATGCCCCTTGTAAGATCACATTCACAGTTTTTAACTCTTCATCATAAGATTGGAAGAGTATATTTCCACCGTCCATGGCAACTGCCGGTTTTACGTATTCTTCCAGGATCTGGATGATTTGCTGAGAGGTTTCGTCATCCGAGTGAACGATGGCTTCTTTCCCCGAACTGTGTTTTTTTTCTGTATTCTCTGCCTTTGCTGATACAATTTCCTTGCCTTCCGAAATATGCTCGCGGATCATTTCACGTAGTTCCATGGTAATGTCGTTCCAATCGGCTACTTCGTATTTGGTCACGGAAATGTAATTCTCATCCATAAAAACCTCCTTGACAAAGGGAAAATGGAAGAGTGCTTTGGCTAATTCAGAATCCTTGGCCTCATCTATATTCTTAAATTCAAAAGTGGCGGGCACCAATTTCTTATTGGCTACAAATTTCATCACCGCCGGATTTGGAGTTACTTCGGCATAGAGTGTAATAGCCACTTTGGAGGCCGGGGCTTCCTCCAGGACTACAGGCGCACCAGAATTGAGATACTCCACCAATTGCTGAGCAACTTCACTCTGTACATCTTCCCAGCTAACAATATCGAATCGCTCCAGGGCTATAAAATTCCCTGAAATGTATACCGTTTTCACAAAGGGAAGGTAGAAAAGTTGCTGAGCCAAGGGAGAATTTTTGGCTTCATCTATGTTTTTAAACTCATAATTAACGTTGGTCGTAAGAAACTGATTGGCCTCAAATTTTAAAATGGCCGGGGTACTGGTCTCCTTTACAGTAATTACATACTCTTTCATGCTGTCTGTTTTGTGCAAAAATACAACCATTTTTCATGCTATCTAACATATAATAATGTTCGCTTTAAGCCGTTATACATTATATTTGAACATACAGCCATTCACTTTGTCCCATCTTAGATGAGAAAAATCATTTTTATTTTGCTAGCCTGTATTGGCTTCATTAGTACTTCTAATGCACAAGAGGGTATCCCCGTTTATTTTGACTATTTGTCTGATAATTACTATTTGGTACACCCTTCCATGGCCGGTATTGGGCTTGGTGGAAAAATACGGCTTACAGCCAGAAAGCAATGGTTTAACGTAGACGAAGCTCCCAATTTACAGACCTTAAGTGTCAACTGGAGGTTAGGGGAGAGCCCAAGTGGGGTAGGTGTTATCTTGTTCAATGATGCCAACGGCTATCATTCTCAAACCGGGTTAAAGGGCACCTACGCGCATCACTTGCAGTTTGGGGAAGATATTAGAGTTCTTAACCAACTGTCATTTGGTCTAAGCGCAGGCTTTATCCTAAGTAGTTTGGACGAAACCGAATTTAGATCAGTGATACCAGATCCCATAATATCAGGAGCTCGTAATAGTGTTGGGTATTTTAATGTGGATTTTGGGATGTCTTATAACTATATGGAATTCTATGCCCACGCTACTATGTTAAATGCGCTTGGAAGTGGACGGGATCTTTATACGGCTATTGAATTCGATAATTTAAGGAGATATTTATTTTCTGTAGGTTATATTTTTGGAAAATCAGAGTGGCGTGTCGAACCTTCTGTGCTGTTTCAGATCACTGAATTTACTCAGGAAGAAACCGTGGACCTCAATGCGAAGGTATACAGAGATGTTTCTTTTGGGACCGTATGGGCCGGACTCTCTTATAGGAGGAGCTTTGACGGAGCTCAATATCAGGCCAATGGTCAGTTTGGAGAGCAGCGTTTGCAACTATTTACACCTATAGTAGGATTGAACTACAACCGCTTTATGTTCTCATATAATTATTCCTATCAGAACGGGGACATCCGTTTTGATAACGGAGGTTTCCACCAGATCACCCTGGGGTACGACTTTGGTCCGGAAAGGCAAAACAGATTCGACTGTTTTTGTCCGGCTGCTAATTAATAAAAAAGGACCCCGAATAGTTTTTCGAAGTCCCTCTTCCAAATTTGTTTACTTATTTACTCCCAATACAGCTTTTTTGTGGAAGCCTGTTTCTTGATGGTTTGTATCATGGCCTGTTCTAGTTCTCCTGTTTCATTCTTTTGTTGTTTGGCCACATACACTTCGCGTTTAGCATTCGCTTGTTGAATTTCCATTTGGATCTTTTCGCGTTCTGTCCTTTTTTCTGCTAAATAATCTTTGATCTGAGCCTTGGATTTTACTTGGAGAGCGGGAGGGAGTGTTTCTTTTTTGATATCATCCAGGTCAAAGTCTTTTCTTGAGGAAGCATCTACAAGATCCCATTCTGCATTGTTGTAATAAGAGGAACTTTTACTGACCGCACGTTTTACAGCTACTACTTCCTGTAATTCCATGGCTTCAGAATCCTGTACTTCCTGACGAGCCCTGCGACTGGCACCCTGAACACCGTAGGAGACATAGGTGTTATTTAAGCGCGCATTGAGATCGATGATGATTTGATCATAAGGTGTTTTAATATGGACAACCTGCCTGTTGTGGTCAATAGCCATATATTCCCCTCCGGTTAGCAGCGCTCCTTCCTGCCAATTTGTATTGATGCCCTGGGCGTAACTTCCACAAAAAATGGTGTTCACGATGATATCCTTCTCTTTAGCATTTGTCACGGATTCCCTGAAATCCTTTTTACCTTGTGTAAAAGGCTCGTTACCTGCGATAAAGATCATTTTTAGATCGTCCGGGTTTTTACCCCATTCCAATTGACGTAATGATTGATGTATAACTTGCCCGCAATATTCTTCACCTCCATTGGTAGTTAATGAAAATAGCTTTTCAGAGATCTTATCCAAGTCGCTGCTAAAACCCAATACCTGTTGAATATATCCTTCCTGTGATGCAAGATTATCGTTCCCATACTGGTACAGTGCTATCTGTAGGTTTGGTCTGCCATCGTTTCCACATTTGGCATAGGTAAATTGGTTCACTATATCCCAAAGTTGTGATTTTGCCTGATTGATAAGTCCGTCCATACTATTACTGGTATCTAATAAGAGGGCAATTTTAACCGTTGGTTGCAGAGCATATTCACTTGTTTCCTGCTTGCTTTGGAGTGCCATTTTTGAAAATGACATTTTAGAATTGCTATGATGTGCAAAGCTTGTTCCTATCATTAGTAAGAATAGAAATACCATTGTTTTGTGGGTCAACTTTTTCATTTGTTTTTATTTAAAGGGTTATGATAATAGCGGAAAAGTACGTTGCAACTTTTCGACAAAAAACCTGCAATGAGCGAACAGGACGCCCGGATGAGGGAACGGGCCGGTTGCATTCGCCAAGTAGGCAAAACTCTTGTTTTAGAGCCAGGATTGGGCAAAAACCCATTTTTTAATACCGTCCAAATGGACTAAGTTTATACTAATGATACGAAGCAATCCATTAAAATTTATTGCTGTAATAGCGATTCTCCTGGTCGTTTCCAGTGCTAGTTCCCAGACGCTTAATCAACGAAGGGAGATTAGTATAAAGGGGACAGTTAAAGAGAAAGAGAATAATGCTCCGATAGCAGGTGTGGAGGTAACTTCTAATCAAGGTGCCTATGTCATTACAAATGCGCTGGGAGAATTTACAATCAGTACAGCAATAGGAGATATTCTGACCTTTAAAAGTTCCGAATTTGAGACCGTTAGGCATACGGTTCAAAGTGTCGAAAATATCACGGTATTAGTGGATGAGAGGAAAGAAAAGAACGCTGTCAGATTGGAACCTACACTCTCAAAAAGTGGAATCGCCAGGCATAGGGCCTATTTAGATTCTGCAAGCATGTTCAAACCAACCGATATTAAAAAAAGTATAGATTATATTGCCCGCTCTATCTCTGAATTAGGAACACGAGGTAATAAAAAGGAACTGGCGGCATCACTTGCCTTACTAGCAGAAGTATATAGCTATTACCAGCAGTTAGATCTTGCCATTGCCAATTACAAGGATGCCCTTGAAGCAAATTACAGTAGTAGTACCGCCCTTGCCTTAGCCAAAACCTATGTTCAAAACCGCCAATGGGAAGAAGCAATAGCTATCCTAACCACCCTTGAAAATAACAACACACTTGTTCCTTACCGGCGCGTGGAGATTTATGAGAACCTGGGAGATGCCTATTCTGGCACGGGAGATATCAATAAGGCCCTGGCGTATTATCAGGAGGGATTAAAAATTGCCGGGAAGAATCAGATTAGCCCTAAAATTCCGGATTTGAATTCTAAGATCGCCGATGTGTATGCCAGCGTCAACCGGCTTGAAGAGGCCAATGCGTATTACGATAATTCCTTGAAGGAAGCCAGTAAACAGCCCCCCCAAAGAGCGGTACAGGAAAAAGAGAAGGTGGCAGATTTTTTAAACAAAACAAACCGCTATGACGATGAGATACAGCTTC
>NZ_JBATLB010000295.1:0-3686 GCF_049669965.1 Muriicola sp.
GTACTAGACATGTAAATGCTCCTCATGTAAATTCCTTTTGAGGCTGTTGGCTTCAACTTATTCAGTGTATCTAAAAGTTCTTTGGCATTTCCTGCAATCTTATCGGCGGAGAAAGATGCTTTCCCAATAGCCGCATGCACGATACCTGTTTTATCTACCTTGAAATCTATTTTACCTGCCTTTACTTCAGCTACCGCCTTGGCGATATCCATAGTTACGGTACCGGTCTTTGGATTGGGCATTAATCCACGAGGTCCGAGGATCCTACCTAAAGGACCTAATTTCCCCATTACGCTTGGCATGGTGATGATCACATCCACATCTGTCCAGCCGCCTTTAATTTTCTCCAAATACTCATCCAAACCAGCATAATCTGCACCAGCTTCTACCGCTTCTGCTTCTTTGTCTGGAGTTACTAATGCCAAAACCTTCACATCTTTTCCGGTTCCATGAGGAAGTGTAACTACCCCACGTACCATCTGATTTGCTTTTCGAGGGTCTACCCCTAAACGAACAGCAATATCTACGGATGCATCAAATTTTGCATTGGTGATTTCCTTGATAAGCTCTGAAGCTTCCTGTATAGAGTAAAGTTTATCCTTCTCTATCTTTGCTCTGGCTTCTTTTTGCTTCTTTGTTGCTTTTGCCATATTAAAATGCTTTATAAGATTTTAAAAAGGTCTTTTACCTGCAACTTTGAGACCCATAGATCTCGCAGTGCCTGCTACCATGCTCATTGCAGATTCTACGGTAAATGCATTTAAATCTACCATTTTGTCTTCTGCAATTGTTTTTACTTGGTCCCAGGTAACGTTCCCTGATTTAACTCTGTTAGGTTCGCCAGATCCTTTTTTAATCTTAGCTGCTTCCATAAGTTGTATTGCCGCTGGCGGTGTCTTTACGACAAAGTCGAACGACTTGTCTTTATACACGGTGATAACAACGGGCAGGATCTTCCCCTGCTTGTCCTGTGTCCTAGCATTAAATTGCTTACAGAACTCCATAATGTTAACGCCGGCAGCACCTAAAGCGGGTCCAACCGGTGGCGATGGATTCGCAACACCTCCCCTAACTTGTAGTTTAACTACTTTACTTACTTCTTTTGCCATTGTTTAAAATTAAATTTCAAACCGTGTTTATGTTGGAAGCAACACAGCCTTTTATATATGTAACACTTATATTAAACTTTTTCTACCTGCATATAACTGAGTTCCAATGGTGTTTTTCTTCCGAAAATCTTAACCATAACTTCTAGTTTTCTTTTCTCCTCATTTATCCTTTCTACTGTTCCATTGAAACCATTAAAAGGCCCGTCTATAACTTTCACTGTTTCACCGAGTACAAACGGAATCGCCACATTATCTGTGTTTACCGCAAGCTCATCTACTTTTCCAAGCATTCTGTTCACCTCTGCTTTTCTCAGTGGCACAGGATCCCCGCCTTTGGTCTCACCCAAGAAACCTATGACGTTAGTAATTGAGCGAATAATGTGCACCATTTCTCCGCCAAGATTGGCCTTTACCATGATATAGCCAGGAAAGTAAACCCTTTCCTTATTGATTTTCTTTCCGTTCCTGATTTGCACAACCTTTTCTGTAGGCACCAGAACTTCTTCCAGATAATCGCCAAAACCGTTACGTTCTACCTCAGATTCTATATAGCCCTTGATCTTGTTTTCCTGACCACTGACCGCTCTGACCACATACCATTTTTTCTCCAATACTTCAGACATAGAACCGGCTTAATTTAAGGTGTTAAAATACAATTGAATCAGCTTGCTAAACACGGTATCCACTCCCCATGTTGCCAGGGCAAAAAGGATGGAGAACACAGCAACTATTACCATCAAATTAGAAGACTCTGCCCTGGTGGGCAAAGTAACATTATATCTAAGTTCTTCTATGGATTCTTTTATATAGGTAAACATGCTGTACTTTTTATTTGATAGAAAAGGCCTTATTTGATGACCTCATCGTATCGTTATAATTTAGTTGTGCACGGGAGGAGAGACTCGAACTCCCGACACCTGGTTTTGGAGACCAGTGCTCTACCAACTGAGCTACACCCGTATATGTACTTACATTGAAAGGTATCCCGCCAAGGCGGGACACCCTTATGTAATTACTGTATAGTGATTAATCTAAAATCTTGGTAACCTGACCAGCTCCTACAGTTCTACCACCTTCACGGATAGCAAAACGCAATCCTAAACTCAAGGCGATTGGCTGAAGCAAATCAACAGTAATGGTAAGGTTATCACCTGGCATTACCATTTCCACTCCACTAGGAAGATTAATTGTTCCTGTAACGTCTGTTGTTCTAACATAGAACTGAGGACGATAATTGTTATGGAAAGGAGTATGTCTACCACCTTCTTCTTTTTTCAAGATGTACACCTCTGCTTCAAACTTAGCATGAGGCTTAACAGATCCTGGCTTACAAATAACCATTCCTCTTGTAATCTGTGACTTTTCAATACCTCTTAGAAGGATACCAACGTTATCGCCGGCTTCACCGCGATCTAGTATCTTACGGAACATCTCTACCCCTGTTACAGTGGAAGTCAATTTTTCAGCTCCCATACCTATAATATCTACGGCATCTCCTGTATTTGCTTTGCCTGTTTCAATTCGGCCAGTAGCAACAGTTCCACGACCGGTAATAGTAAATACATCTTCTACCGGCATTAAGAAATCTTTATCAATATCACGCTTAGGCATTTCAATCCATGTATCAACGGCGTCCATCAATTCCATAACCGTATCTACCCATTTTTGCTCCCCGTTTAGGGCGCCTAATGCAGATCCAGAAATTACGGGTCCGTTATCCCCATCGTATTCGTAGAAAGAAAGTAATTCTCGTACTTCCATCTCAACCAATTCCAATAGTTCTTCATCATCTACCATGTCTACTTTATTCAAGAAAACAACGATACGTGGAATTCCAACCTGACGTCCTAAAAGGATGTGCTCACGAGTTTGTGGCATAGGTCCGTCTGTTGCAGCAACAACTAAGATCGCACCGTCCATCTGTGCAGCACCAGTTACCATGTTCTTAACGTAATCCGCGTGACCCGGACAATCTACGTGTGCATAGTGACGATTTGCAGTTTGGTACTCAACGTGTGACGTGTTGATCGTAATACCCCTTTCTTTCTCCTCAGGAGCATTGTCAATTGAATCGAAGCTTCTCACTTCAGATAATCCAGCGTTCGCTAATACAGTTGTAATAGCTGCTGTCAATGTTGTTTTACCGTGATCTACGTGTCCAATAGTACCTATATTTAAGTGCGGTTTGGAACGATCAAAATTTTCCTTTGCCATTTTAATGAATTTTAATCTTAGTTTATATTAGTGTACAAATGTTTCTATCGTTTGAGCCAACTACGGGTCCCGAAAACTATCGGGAGAACCCGTGACCTCTCTAAGGTGTTGCGTTCGATTCCTTCAGGGCTCAATATTTCAGAGCCAACGACGGGTCCCGATAACTATCGGGAGAACACGTGACCTCTCTAAGGTGTTGTGTTCGATTCCTTCAGGGCTCAATATTTCAGAGCCAACGACGGGAATTGAACCCGTGACCTCTTCCTTACCAAGGAAACGCTCTACCCCTGAGCTACGTCGGCAATTTTTGGGTTTGTGTTTTCTTGTTCAGGGATCTTGGACCATACCCTCACAACCCTACCC